>JAHKKJ010000097.1 GCA_020027655.1 Deltaproteobacteria bacterium
AGGGCTCGCCGCTGAACACGGATCCTGGATCAAGGAGCGCAACGGCGACTGGAAAATGCAGCAATCTTTGCCTCTGGGCTGGAAAGCGAGACTCCTTCCGATTCTTGAGATGTACGCCGATCGCGTTCCCGGCGCCTTCGTCGAGGAGAAGGAGTTTTCTCTCGTATGGCATTATCGCATCGCCGATCCAGAACAGGGGAGCGCAGCGGCAAGAGAATTGACCGATCATTTGCTGGTATTCACAGCCAGTATCGATCTACAGGTGTTACGAGGAAGCAAAGCAATTGAGATCAGGAAGGCCGGTGTCAACAAAGGATCGGCAGTGCAACAATGGCTGGCCAAGAACGATTTCGATTTTGTCTTGGCCATCGGAGATGATTTGACCGATGAGGATATGTTTGCGGTATTGCCGCCGTGGGCTTATTCTTGCCGTGTAGGAGCCGCTCGGACCCACGCTCGATTCCGTCTGCGCAATCCTGCAGAGGTATTGCAATTCTTAGCGGAACTGGCGGTTGGCAAGGATAGCAATACAAAGGAAAACCAAGATTGTGTGCGCGCTAACCCGACTTCGGACATCCACCAAATTTAGAGTTCTTACCGTTTCGCTGCAGATGATTTAGGCCGTCCCGCCTGCGACAATTTGCCCTGCGATCGCGAGCGCTTCGCCGGGCGCGAATTGGCTAAGCGGAAGGATATTAACGACTCGGCCAAAGCGGCGATGCTGGAGGCGAATCCGGCGGCCTAGGCTGACATTTCTTCTTCGACTGGACGCCGCCAGACTTGGCGACAGCGATTAATTAACTTCAAATAACAGGATTGTATGGTCGTGGAGGAAATCGCCCTTTATTCGTTCAACCTTATCCGGCACCCAACCCTGAATTTCGAAATCATGTGAAACTACTCTGGAACCGGGTTTCAACTGCTTGTCGAAAATGGGCCTTAATTTGGCGTTGAACTCCGGGAGCATGTAGAGCGTTACAACCGTCGCCGGTGAAACGTCGATGGTGAGTGCGTCTTGCACACGAAATTCGACCAAATGGTCTACCTTTTCCTTGAAAGCGTTGTCCTTGGCTTTTTGCACTAGGTCGGCATCGATTTCGATTCCAACCCCTTTCACACCATAGCGCTTGGCCGCCCGAATGATGATGCGGCCATCGCCGCTCCCCAAATCGTAGATCACATCGCCGCTTTTCACCTGAGCCATCTCGAGCATGCGGTCGACGACTTCGGGGGGCGTCGGGACAAACGGCACTTCGCCATCGGTCCAAACGGCCACAGGAGAACAGCTGTTTCCGATTAAAAGGATCAAATTCAGTGCAAGCCAACCTGAAGTGTTTCGCATTGATCAGTTTTCACCCCCGCCATTGAATCTTCAAACCTGTTGGTTATAGGTTATTCATTAATGCCGCGTCAATCATCATCACCGGTTCGAGAACATTCACAACGATTACTTTTGCTATGTTCTTCGACTCAAGAATCGATAACACAAAGGACTAAGAAAATGGCGACCTGGGATAATATTTTGACCCAACGAGATAAAGAGGTCTTCGCTCTTTCCGGCTACGGCAAGCGTGCCGGTTTCGGACAGAGGCCTGCAGTGCTAATCATCGATGTAAATTACAACTTCGTCGGCGACAAGCCGGAACCGATTCTCGAATCCGTAAAGCGCTTCCGCAATAGCTGTGGCCAAGAAGGTTGGCAAGGCGTTCATCGAATCCATGAGCTACTCGCTGAAGCTAGAAAGAAACATCTACCGACATTCTACACGACGGGGCATGACGATAGAACGAACACGGTCGCCTTCGGCCGCTGGCAAGCAAAAAACAGCCGCTCGACAGAAGACATGACGGAAGAATGGGACAAGGGCAATACGATTGTCGAAGAAATCGCCCCTCAGGCGGGTGATATCGTCGTCCGCAAGCAGAAACCCAGCGCTTTCTTCGGCACACCGCTGGTAAGCATGCTCAACGAAGTGCATGCAGATAGCGTGCTGGTCACAGGCACCACAACCAGCGGCTGCGTCCGCGCCAGCGTCATCGACGCTTTCTCTTACAACCTCAAAGTTTCAGTGATTGAAGAGTGCGTCTTTGACCGCGGCCAAGCATCGCACAAGATCAATCTCTTCGACATGGCCATGAAGTACGCGGATGTGATTTCGCTCAAAGAAGCGACCGACTACATCCGTGGACTGCCTGATAACCTCTACGCGCCAGCGTTGTGAGCTAGGTTTCCGGCGTCGATTCTCGGGTTTCGAGTTTGAAAACACGATGATTCCTGCCTGTGCTGTCCATTGTTCTTTGACATTCCTTTACCTATGACATATGCTGCCATAGGTGCCAAGAGCTCAGCTGCTTCGATCTGTCGACGTCTTTCTCGCTGGTCGATGGAGAGTCGTCATCAAATTATGGGAGCTGCCATCACCCAAGGCTGGACACCAAAGAGTGCGATACCGCTTAAGCCTGATCTCGCCAGCCGGTGAAAGGGTGGTGGGCTACGACAACCACCATCCCAAGGGAGACCATAGGCATTATATGGGCCGAGAAGCTGAGTACCGTTATAAGGATCCGGCGACGTTGATCCGCGACTTTTTGAACGATGTCGAGCAAGTTTTATCGGAAAGGAATACCGATGAAGGTTAAAAAGGTCAAAATCAATTTAAAATCATTGGAGGATGTCGGCGGGGAGATAACCCAGGTCATGCGGGCCGTGGAAAGCGGCGAAGCCGTCAGCCCCAAACGTCATGAGATCGTGTTTTCAAACTTTGCCGCCCTTAGAAGCTTTCTTACACCCAAGCGACTGGAACTGATCCGGCTAATACGGAAACATGCTCCCAATTCGATTTCACAATTAGCCCGATTGGCCAAGAGAGACTTTGCCCGGGTCTATCAAGACCTGAAGGTGCTTTCCGAAGTAGGCATCATCGAGATGCCTAAGGGCCTAAAAGGCGAGAAGGCCAAGCCCGGTGTGGCAGAAGAAATAAGGCTAGAGATCGTCGTTTAGAATACCAGGATAGTGGGCCGCTTCGACGATCCCGTGAGCCGGCATCGCGCCTAAGTCACGCCTTTTCTCTGTTGTCTCCACTGCCATTGTAATGAAGAAGATATACCAGGTGGGCGGCTGCCTCAACTCCAAAGAATAACGCCAGGCCTGCGCTAGAAATGCCTCACTTATGAACAGAGTTAAAAAGTTCGGTGGGTATCTCTACGGTGTCGAACGCCTTCTTGGAAGACCCCCTTGCTGGAGTATTCTCAGGAGCAAAGCTAAGTAATCGGTAAGTCTTTTCACGTTTCGCATACATCTTTCTCAGGATCGGCACTTTTGTGTCCACATAATCATAGACTCTCACGCTGCTCTTGTCCTCGTGGCTTCGCAGAGCTCGGCCCACATACTGAATCAGCTTGCCTTTGAACGACAAGGGAAATGCGAGAAAGAGCGTGTCTACTTGGGGACAGTCAAAGCCCTCGCCCAGGTACTGACCGGTGGCTACGATGACCAGTTCTTTATCGGCAGGTGTGTTCTGAAGCGACGCTAACATCGCTGAGCGTGTTTTCTTGCCCAGGGTTCCGCTCAAAACCAATGGAGCCTTACCGCGTTCCCGAAGGCCATCAGCAAGCAGGTCGCAGTGTTCCTTCCAGTGACTTAAGATCAAACAGCGCCGTCGCTGAGTGAGTGCCTGACACACATCTGTCCGAATCAACTCATTCCGCGGTTCGTCCCTAACCAGGCAACGGAAAATTTCCTGAATGGGTGGGTCCTCACCGTCCAAAAATGTAAACTGAGTCTCACGAACAAAAAGCGTTCGAGAAAAACTGTTTTCGATAGGCGCCATCGTGTGGCGGATTGGCCCGCACTGCAAGTTAATAATCTCTTGCAGACCGTCGCGACGGTAAGGTGTTGCCGTGAGACCCAACATGTAACGGACAGGCGCTTTTTTAACACAAGCTTCAAATGTAAATGCAGGCAAGTGGTGGCATTCATCCACGATGATAAAGCCGTATTTGGAGAAAAAGGCTTCCAGGTCGTCAAAGCGTTTGAGGCTCTGCATCATGCCCAAATCGATAACACCGGTCTGGCGATTTCTTCCACCGCCTACTTGACCGATGAGACGTGGGGAAAGCCCCAAAAGATCCCCAAGTTGGGTACGCCATTGATCCAGAATGGGTTTTCGATGGGCTAGAATCAGTGTAGGGACGTTTCGCTCTGCAACCGCATAACAGCCCATCACGGTTTTGCCTGCTCCCGGTGGTGCAACCAGGACGCCCATATCCTCGCTAAGAACAGCTCGGACGGCATTCATCTGTTTCGGCGTTAGCGATCCGAGAAATTTCAAGCTCAACTTTTCGGGTACTGGCCGTTGATCAGTCAGGGAAAACTTAGTGCCGGCCTCCGCCGCGATCTCCCTTAACTCTTCCACCGTACCTCTTGGCAGATGGATATGACTGGCGTCCTCTTCGTAGCACCTAATGAATCTTGGAATTCTCCACGTGGAGAGACGCAATTTCTCGCGTTCATAGAACTGAGGATTGTGGAGCAGTGCAAGCTGCTTTATTTGCGCCAGCAGCCACGGCGGAATCCCAGATTTTTCTATGCTCAAAGTAGCTCCAAGAGCACAGCGGATTTGCCTGGGGGCGGGGTATCTTTGGCGGATGGCCGGGGACACAGCTCTCGGATTACACGGGCCGACTGACACTGGCGGAATTTTTTCAAGCAACGCCTCTACCTGAGAAGGTCCAAGCCGCTTGATCTGACTTAAGAAGCTCCACTGATCGGGCCATGGGCGAAGCTCGGAGTCATCAAGATTGAGGAACTCCGTGTTCCCTACAGCCCGACATTTCTTCTGAAGCGGAAGGGCGATAAGATTGCCAAACCCAGCTCGTGGCAAAAAATCCTGGCTGGGAAAGAAGCGGTCGTAGCTGGCGAGATCCATCTCCGCGCGAATCACCATGGTTTCCCTGAGAAGCCGTATCCCGAGCTGCCTGGCTAAGGTGGCAGGTACCGGCATGGAAAAGAAGGTCCAAACATGACCACCATTTCCAGACCGTGATCGTTCTAAATAGGCTGGCACTCCGTAATCTTTGCAGATATTCAGAAACGCCAAAGCATCAAGTGCCCACCCATACTTGTCGAAATCGCAAGCCAAAAACCAGCAGGTGTCATCTTTGAGCAACGGATAGATACCGATGATTTTCTCCCCGGTCAGATGGCTAAGGATAACTTCATCCGTTAAAGGAAGATATTTTTTTGATTTTCCTTTCTTCGAACTCCATGGATCCTCGCAAGCTGGCGAATAACCCTTCTTTCCGGTTCGTTCATTAAACCAGAATACCGCATACACATCCTCTCTCCCCCTGAAGAACGTCCGAAACAACTTTATCTTTTCTTCAGCGGAAAAATTGGAGCCGACTCGAGGTGGTTTGGCAGAAATCGGGTCGTATCTTCCGTAGCTCCTGGCTTCCTGAGCTTCTTTAACCCTGGTGTTGGACCCCACAGAAATGGGCCCGGATTGACTGTAATCCGCTTTCGGTTCAGAAACCTCTATTCGCAGCTTTTTTCTCAGCTGGGCGTTTTCCCGACGCAGTTGCTCTATCTCCTGAAGAGCCCTTTCTAATTCGCGCAGCATCTCTTTTTCCATGGCGTTCACTCCGCGGCCCTGCTCGACAGCAAATCCGAAGGTTTGCTCACGGGACAACCTGATCCTATTTCGCCCGGAATTTTGATGCAATCCTGCCTAAACGTCATCTTTAATCGGAGCGGGCTCAAGAAAGCTAACGTTGATAGAGTTTCTTGAATAACAGTTGATGTCCAGGCTTTGCTTTTTTAGCATCGCCCCGCTCTCCCTGGCACAATTGGGCCGAGACCTCTGGTATTCGTTTGGCCAGCTTAGAGATGTGTCGGGCAACCTGGCGGACCAACCAGCCTCCGTGAAGGGCTCTCCTTTGCAGTCAGGTTTTTCGGTCGAAAGCAGACGGTATAGTGGGACCTGTACGGGAAGAATACTTTAACAAGTTCGGACAAATTGAATTTACGCGACTCCATCGCGTAAATCTGGTCCGGCTTCCAAACAAGGGAGATCTGGCATTCATTGGAGGTTGTCGACGCCGAATCTTCGCCCCGAGCGCGTTGACCGATCGTGCGAAAGATGTTCGCGTTACTTCTTTGACGACAGAGCCTTGAGCTTAGACAAGATGTCCTCGTGGTTCATTAAATACTCGTAATGATCCTGGATGTCCACGATGGTGTCATCATCCCATTGGAGAGCCTCATCCGGATACTTCTCTTTGGCCAATTCCAGCGCCTTTAAGATCGAGAGTCCTCTTCTTAAGCCGGCGACAACTTCGGAATCGTATGCGATCTCACCCGGAGTCCTTTCCTTGAGCATCGCCGAGAATTCCGCTGCGCTTTCCAAATATGCATCGGATAGTTCCTTTACTCCCTTTTTCATAGTCCTCCGTTTAAATCAGTCAGTTGTCTGACAATTACGCTGTACTTGTGGCAACATTGACCTGGCCGCCAATGCAGCGAGCGCGATCCCAGTGAGGATGCTAACGGTGCTTTCGCTGGATGGCGTGCGCTCGCTAGTCTAGGTTCTCTTTGGTCACTGAGGGGCCGGATACCATCCGCCCGGTTCATATTGTAATTCGTACTGGCGCTTAAAGTCAGCCACGTGTTCTAACATCCCGGCAAGCGGTTTGGCTTCCCCGTCCAGCCCTTCCCGCCATATTTTCTTTTCCATGGTGCCAAGCACCAAATAGTGCTTCGCGATGACCTGCGGTGCTATTTGGCTCAAGCCATGCGCCAACTCCACCTCCAACTCAGCCTGCTGCACCATCACCATCGCACAACGGAAACAATAGCGACACGTCTTGCCAAGCACCATCGGTCCCCACTCATCAATATGAATAACAGCGCAAACTTCCGTAAATGGGTGGCCTTCCGGCACTTTGGACACTTACTCAGGCGCACTTCTGTATGTGGGTTGAGCATGAATGAATAACGCGGAGCGAGCTTACCAATTCTTGTCTTCATCATCGCTGTATTCCACACCCTCTGATCATTCCCAAGGCATGTCAAATCAATGAACTCTTCGTAGACATCCTCGGCCAGGCTTTATTTGTCGCCACGTGCGTTCGTCCGTTCAAACCGCGTCTTGGCATGTTTGAATAATTGCACTACTGCATCATGGGATCAAGTCTTCGACTTCGCTGGGATCGGTCACTTCAGTCGCCTCCATTAGAGAGGCAGCCAGTGAACGCCCGTCTCTCTCTCTTTGGCTCTCTTGGCAGCGGTGTCTGGAAAATCGCAGATATCATTTGGGAAGTGTCGGTACGTTCCCTAGGACAGCCGCTCTTTATGAAGCGATGCTAACAGGCGTGGCTATTTCCGCCGCTCGGGCAAGACAACATTTTCTGCCCATTTTACGACCTTCCCGGCCAGAGCCACCGCTTCTCGATATTCGCTTCTGGTCACAGGCTCAGCCGGGCCAGGATATCGCGTCTCAACAGCATATGTAGTCAAGCTATCTGCCTTCCAAAAGTCTTGAGGAATCTTCTGGCCTGACCGCTCTAGGAGCGCCAGCAGTTCACCGATATCGTGAGTTTTGGGAAAATCAATTCCACGAGACCTCAAGACCGCCTTGAGCGCTTTTTCCACCGCCTGCTCAGCCTCGAAACATAGATCTTCCCAATATGCGTCCCTGGGCTTGCGTTGCTTGGCCAAAGCCAGATTGCCTTTGGCTCGTCGCAGCCACTCTTCAGGCGTGCCTTCTGCGCCCCCTTTAGGCGGCATAAAGCACCTTTCCTTCCTTTAGGGCTGGGCGATAGATCAGACCTATTGTATCCTTGTAGCGCTCTATGTCCTCGGGTGTCGCCACAATAATGTCCTTTGGGATGCCAATCCCTATTAGCCTGCGCCGGATCTTCCTTGCAGTCTTGCGTCGGTTCTTGCAAGACTTAATGACCAGAAAGTCCAGATCACTGTCCGGCCCCATCTCTTCTCGTGCCGCCGAGCCAAAAAGGATAATCTTCTCTGGCTTGGCAACTCTCACAATCCGCCGCACGATCTCCTGAAGGATCTCGTTACTCACGGTCTTCTTTCTGGCTTTCATATAGCGCTCGTTTGCCCCTCCAAAGCTCGCCGTTTCTTCAACTCATCTGCAATACACTGCAAAGGCCGCCACCAGGCGACGAAAGGTTAGACAGTGACACCTCAGTCGAATGAAGTATACTCTATTCCTAGAAGCTCATCTCTGTTACCAGTCGGGTTCAAAGAGATACTGAACATTCACCTTGTGTTTCTGGTGTGGATATAACTTTTGCAAGGTGGCGCTCGTGGAGTTGTTCCAAATCTTCTTCAACCCAAAATAAAGCGTCAGCCTGATTTTCTCTTTGCAGTCTCTACAATCGAAAATGAAACCTACTCTTCCCATTCTTGCCATCGTAAAGTTCCCCTTTTCGGGAGTCGTTCTCTTGTCGAATGAATTCGACCAACGAGCGATTCAGCGTTAACTCGCAGGAGCTTAATTAACGATTGTTCATTCTATCGTTACACCAATAAATGTCTCGTGCCTTTACCTTCAATTCCTCGGACCGATCACGCCAATCAGGTAGCGACCGATCAAGAATTCTCCACAAGTCAGGGCCATGGTGCGGTACAAGCAAATGCGCTAACTCATGCGCAATCACGTAATCAGCGATACGAACCGGCAACTGCAACAGCTTCCAATTGAAGTAGACTACGCTGTTCTTGCCACACGAGCCCCAACGGTAACCCAGATCGCGGACATCGACTCGTGTCGCTGCAACCCCTAGTTTACGGCTCAAGAGATTTACTCGCTCACGAAGCCAAACGCGACCAGTTTGAACATACCAACGCCTAAAATGATCCGTGGCTTTCGATCGAGCCGTTGCGCTTAACAAGAAATTCTTGCCATCAAAGCGCAAAGACTCCACGGCTCCGCGAACGACTTTAAGCCGGTACCTTCTGCCTAAGTAACTGAAGCTCTCTCCACTCACGAATTCGGGGTCTCGGACTCGCGGCAGAGTACCCGACTTGTCCAAAAGCTTTCGGTGAACCCAAAGAAGTTTCGATCGTGTCCAACGTGCCAACTCATCACGCTTGCTCGATTCCGGCGCGTGAATCACCAGCTCGCCACCACGGTCAATCGTCAGTCCTAACGTGGCTCGCCTTGGGCTACGCCTCACCTCGAAAACCAGGTCGTTGAGTTCTAAAGTCTCCATTGTCACCGCATCAAGTTTTCGTGGCTCTCTTTTGCAAGCGCCACAAGCCTTTGTGCCAGATCTCGCTCTGTGCCGGCTGGACAGATGCCGGCCTTGTCCAGATCGCGGACCAACGTTCGCGTCAGCAGTTCGCGCATGGATTGATTCTTCCAAAACCCGACCTTACGAACCTCCTGGCGGATGCGCTCCACCATGTCGAGTGCGGCAGACACTGCCGCCCGTCGTTGGGTCTCATCCAATTCGCGTCCCCTGCTGCATTCCTCCAGCACGAGCCGGACAAACGGCACCTGGACATT
>JAHKKJ010000543.1 GCA_020027655.1 Deltaproteobacteria bacterium
GTAGACATCCAACCCCAGATCGCGGAACACCTGAAGATCGGCAGCCAGCTGATCCGCGAGCATGGCATTGCCCTGCGCCACCAAGAGGTAACCCTTGGGGTTCGTAGTCGCGAGCTTGTAGCCGCCCAACTCAGTCGCGTCGCGGGTTTTGAAGTGGATCGGTTCCAGATCTTTTACATGTGTAACACGCTTCGGGTCGGGAGATCCGGCCATGCTGCGCCACAGCCAGAACATGAACGGCTCGCGAATGGCGCCGCAGACTGCGCTTTCAACATCGGCTTCCTGTGCCAAGGCCGCTCTCGCGCCGCTCACCGTTGATGTCATCCACACAAGAAATATCACCAGCAGCGATGCGACAGCCGGCAAGCGCGAAGTGTTACGCTGACAAAACATCTTGTCATTTGAAAGAAGCTCGAGGGGAGAGTCCCTTCTCGCGGATGCCACGCAAACTAGTTTTGCAACTCTCTGTTTACTTTTGGCCGATTTCACTTTCGCCCGAGCTCGCGGAGAAGTTTCTCCCAGCGCTCACTTTCCTTTTCGAGCTGATCGAGGGTCATCCCTCTTTCGATGTACCAGCGCTTGAAACCATACTCTTTCGCTGCGCTTCCATATTCATACTTTTCCAGGATCTTCTGTCCGTCGGGACTGAAGAGAAAATCCACGAACAGAACCGCGGCGTGAGGATGCGGCGCATAAGCTGAAAGCCCGGCACTTCCTGCGCTGGCAGGCACGACCTCCATGGGAACCCAGGCTACCGGCGCTTGCTTTTCGATGGCGACCAGAACGTGATTGCGAAAAATGGTCGGCGAAGCTTCGACCTCGCCGGATATCATTAAATCATTGAGCGCCTGCGCGGAGACCGAATGCAAAGTGATTTCCTGCCGGCGGAGCTTTTTGAGAAATTCTTCACCTTTGAATTTGAGCATGGCGCCGACGGTTCGAGAACCGGTATCGGTGGTAGTAAAAGCGAGTCTGCCTTTCAGCGCCGGGTTCAAAAGGTCATCGTAGCTCTTCGGCACGGCGTTGGCGGGGAGCTTTTCCTTGTTGTACGCAAAGCCCATGTAGGACTCTCGGTCCGTCGCCCAATAGACAGTTCCTTTCCCGGTCTCTTCCTTTGCTTCGGGGAGATATTTGGCAAGGTGTGGAACATAAAACGGCGTAAGTAGATTCCTGGAGCGCATCAGCATTAACAACGGCGGCGAGCTTTCCGCAACGTCCATCAAGAATTTTTTCGCTTGAGCCTCCGCCAAAACCTTAGCGATGAGGTCTTTGCTGGCGCCCCGGTAAGCCTCGACGGGTATGCCGTACTTGGCTTCGAAGGCGCGCGCCAACTCCTTGTAAGAACCTCCCGCCAGTGCGGTATACCATACCAATTTGCCTTCTTTCTTTGCGCCTGCGGCTAACAGTTGCTCGCGATCCGCCCCGTTATAAACGGCGAGTTCGGGCAGCGTTGCCGGCTTGGAGGCTTGCGCCCATAACGTCAAAGGCTGTAGCAGAGCGGCGCAGCAAATGAGTATGCCAATCTGTTTCATGGTATAAACCTCATAGGACCGTTCGATCGTTTGGCGTCAAGTATCGAATTCTCATTATTGATTCAATTTCGAGAAAAATCTCGCGAGAGGAGAAGTCAGCAATGTGGTATATCATACTTTCACGCTCGCTACCGGAGAAAGAGGAAAGCAAACAACAGCATTATGAAGAGCACCGGCAATGGCTGGACGATCAGCACCGGTCGGGACGGCTGCTCTTTTCCGGACCGACATCCGATCGCGCCTATGGAATCTATATCATGCTCGCATCGAGCAAGAGCGAAGCCGAGCGCATCGCCGCTCAAGACCCGCACCATATGAGAGGCATCCGAACAATGGAAGTTTTGGAATGGAACGCCCACCGCGCCTTTCGGCTGAACGGCCCCACGATCGCGGACGTGGAGCGCGTCGCAGCGGGAAAAATAACGGGTCTACCGTAGCCGACGCCCGCGAATCACGAACATCTCCGTGTATCGCTTAGAAAATGGGCCACGGCTTAGTCGGGAACTCTGGGATGCTCGCGGCAGTTATAATTATCGTTCATAGTCACAGTAGAAGGAGAAAGATAATGAAGCTGAGAAAATTTCTTAACTTGGTATTGTCGATTGTGATCTTGCTGTTGCCCGGAGGGGCAGCTTACGCCGCCAGCCAAAGCGGCGGACCTGCGGCAACCGCGAAAGCCACTTTTGCCGGCGGGTGCTTCTGGTGCATGGAACCGCCCTACGATGACCTCGACGGGGTTATCTCAACGATCTCGGGTTACGCCGGCGGCAAAACGAAGAATCCGACCTATGAGCAGGTGTCGCGAGGCACTACGGGACACACCGAAGTGGTTCAAGTGACTTACGATCCGAAAAAGATAACCTACGAGAAGTTGCTCGACGTGTTCTGGCGCAATATCGATCCCCTCACGGCTAACCGGCAATTTTGCGACGTGGGCAGTCAATATCGCACGGCGATCTTTTACCACGATGAAACTCAAAAACGTTTGGCGGAAGAATCCAAAAAAGCGCTCGCCAAGCGTTTCAAAGAACCCATTGTGACGGAAATTGTTGCTGCTTCCGAGTTTTATCCGGCAGAGGATTACCACCAGGATTACTACACCAAAAACCCGCTCCGCTATAAGTATTATCGTTACAATTGCGGCCGCGATCAGCGCCTCGAAGCGCTTTGGGGACCAGCCGCTAAATAAGCTCTGCCGACCCGGCGCTTAGGATTTTTCTCGCGCCAAGACGCCAAGAACGCCAAGTTCGGAGTCATTTTTTTTCCTTTGCGGCCTTTGCGCCTTTGCGCGAGATATTCTGGCTTTGGTTGCGGCTCCGCCGCGCTATTTCAGGGCAGGCATAACCCAGCGCGCGAAGCGCTCCATGGATTTTAGGACTTTGTCTTGACTTAGGCCGCCGAAGTGAAACGTCAGACCGATGTGTGTGGTGCCGACGACTTCGATGATGCGCTTGAGAATGCGCGTGCAGGTCTCGGGACCCCCGAAGACCCCGCGATTGTCGCCTGCCATCGCGTCGTAGTCCAAGTGCTTGAAGACTCGTTCGTAAGCCTCTCCTTTGTTCGGATCGAGATTCAACGCTTCGAGAGCGAATACCCGCCAACGACACCAGTGTTCGAAAACCTCGGCCCGCACCTGCGCGTCGCTGTCGCCGACGTAGGCCGGATACATGACGAAGATATCCTTCGATTCCACTGTGTGGCCGCCTTCGCGTAACGCGTCGAAATAAATCTCCACGCGAGTGCGCTGCAATTCGTTGGTGGCTACCCACGGCAAGGTCATCAGGTTATAGCCGCGCCGCCCGATCATTTGGAAGCTTTCTGGATCACGGTTAGCCGTGACGTAAATCGGCGGATGGGGCTGCTGGTGCGGTTTGGGATAGACGTTAAGTTTGGGATAGTGGTAATGCTCGCCGCTCCATTCAAACTCACCGCCCGTCCAAGCACGTACGACGATATCGAGGGCTTCGGGAAGTCTTAGTTGCGCTGTGCCCCAGTCCGCATTGAAAGTTGCATACTCCAGCGGATGCATGCCGCGCCCGGCGCCAAAGTTCAGACGGCCGTCGGAAAGGAGATCCAGCATGGCGAAATCCTCAGCGACTTGCAGCGGATGGTGCATGGGAAGCAAACATACGGCCGCACCGAGCCTCATGCGCTTCGTTCGCTGCGCAGCCGCGGTGAGAAGAAGCTGGGGGTTCGGCAGCATGCCGCCGAAATAGCGAAAGTGATGCTCTGTAGCCCACAAGGAGTCGAAGCCGAGCGCTTCGGCCGCGTCGATTTGCTCAAGCCAATGGCTGTAAAGTTCGGGGCTC
>JAHKKJ010000544.1 GCA_020027655.1 Deltaproteobacteria bacterium
ACCACCGTGCCGTACTGGTCGAACATGCACACCTTAATCTTCGCCTTGAGTGCTTCCACTGCCATCTCTTTCATGCGACCTCCCGGAAGATCAAGCTGCCAAGTCAGACAGAATCATCTGGGGTGGAGAACCTGACGACGTTTCCTGACGCAGAACTTTTGGGTGACCGCGACAACGGGGCAACTTAGGTGCCGCTCTTAGCAGTCGCCTGCAGTTGCTGGTTCCGCATCGCTATTGAAGAGGTTCTTTGAATAACACAATGTTGTCGATCCATACGGTGCCCTTGCCATTAATGACGAGGTTCAAGGTCACCTTCTCCGGCCTTTGTCCTTTCTGGAAAAGGAATGGAGTCTGGATAATCTTCCAATCGGTCTTCTGGCTCACGACATCGTTCATCCCTCTGGAGAAGTACTGACCACCGCTAACGTGTGCCCACATCTCCAAAAAGGCTGTGCCGTCAAGATCGCTTTTCACTTTGGCCTTGTAGACGAGCTTTGCATTTTCGACATCCACACGAGCGACCTCGCCCAAGCAGATTGTGGTGGGCCATTGGGTTGTGATCTTGATCGAGCCTTTACCTTCGGCCTTGACCTGGGTGTCGGTTTGGATGGTTGTACCGATGACCGACGCGTCGTCCAAATTCAGCTTCTTCAACTCCTCGGCACAGGCTAAGCCAGCGACAAGTGTCAACAATGCGAAAATCGGCAGAGTCCGTTTCACCTTGTTTCCCTTCTTTCAGAACTAGTGAATATGTTGATCAGTGTATCACGTTTCAGAAATTCTCGACGGTAAAGAAAATTTCTGTTGTGATTTTGATTGGTCGTCAAGTCTCTGGCAGGCGCTGTACATTAACGCGATCGAGCAGGAGTCCCCGGCGGCGGGGCCTTGAAACGATAGTTGGAGTCGAGGTTCACCTTTGGCGCGATAGTGTTGCGCAGGACGCCGATCCCTTCGACCGCGATCTCCACGACGTCCCCTGGTTCGAGATAGCGCGCTGGGAATCCGTTGCGCATCGCCTCGCCGATCGACCCGCCGGTGACCGTGCCCCCGCCAAGTACGTCCCCAGGAACGAGTCGGCTGTCCCGCGAGGCGCGCTCGATCATCGCGCCCCAGGTGTGATACATGATGCCGGCGTTGTTCTCCATCCACTGGACGCCGTTCACTTTCAACGTGCAGCGCACGTGCAGGCGGCCGTCGCGGATAAAGGACGCCAGCTCGTCTGTCGTCACGATCCAGGGGCCCAGCGAGCTCGCCGAGTCTTTCCCTTTGGCGGGCCCGAGGCGCGCCTCCATCTCGTCGCGCTGGAGGTCGCGACAGCTCCAGTCGTTAAAGATGGTGAAGCCGGCAATGTACGAGAAAGCGTCGGCCTCGGCAACATTGCTGGCTTCCCGGCCGATGACCGCAGCCAGCTCCAGCTCGTAATCGAGCTGCTGCGAAGCGGATGGGTAGGGAATGGCGTCCTCTGGACCAAAAATGCAAAGCGGGTTAGAGAAGTAGAAAATCGGCAGCCGATACCAGGCGTCGGAGAGTTGCCGCGTACCTCCTGCGCTGGCATGTCCCTCGTACACCATGAAGTCGCGTACCGTTGGCGGCTGCAAGATCGGCGCCCGCAGGCGAACCCTGTCCAGTGGTACACCCTGCCCGGCGCGCGCTGAACCCAGGGCTGACTTCAGCCGTGTTAGCGGATCGTTGGGCAGTTCCAGCAGGGCACGGACATCGCGTAGCCCGCCCTGCTCTCCAAGCAAAGTTGCAACCTCCAGTACTTGCTCGTCGACGACAACGCCCGCGCGCGCTACGTTTGCAGACTCGTAAGTAACCAGCTTCATGTTCGCGTAAATTAGGGCAGATTTACAGGAAAGGCAACGGGCGGCAGGCAATAGAACAGAGAACGGGAAAAAAGGGGAACGCAGCGGATGGCGTCACTCTGCCAAGATTGTCTAGAAAGAAAAGTCTGACTCAAACTTTGTCGCCTGTTCGACTGGTAGGTCAGCAGGATTGGCGCCCTTCAGGATTTCATCCACATAGATTAAAAATGCTTTAAAGGCGCTTTACCGATGGCAAACACATTGAACCCGAGATCAAACAACTTCTTGTGATCAAGAATGTTCCGACCATCAAAGAGAAAGGCAGGCTGTTCCATGGACTGGAGAATTCGCTCGTAGTCGAGGTCGCGATAGAGTTGCCAATCGGTGAGAAGAGCCACAGCGTGTGCCCCATCCGTCGCACGGTAGGGATCAACTTCAAAGCTAAGGGCTTGCGGCACGTCTTTTAAATCTTCCCTGGCATTATCTAGAGCTTTGGGATCGGAAACGACCACGTCAGCGTGTTCTTCCAGCAGACTCCGAGCTACGACAATCGCGGGCGACTCTCTCGTATCTCCTGTGTCGGCCTTAAAGGCAAAGCCTAAAAGTGCGATTTTTTTGCCAGCGATCGTGTTAAACATGCTCTCCAGCATCGTGCGAACGAACCGGCGCTCTTGCCACTCGTTGATTCTGATGACTGATTCCCAATATTCTGCTATTTCGGTCAGGCCGTAGCTTTGGCAGATATAGACCAAGTTGAGGATATCTTTCTTGAAGCAAGACCCACCAAATCCGACACCCGCCCGCAAAAACTTTGCGCCGATGCGCGCATCTTTCCCAATGGCAGCAGCAACTTCGGTTATGTCAGCTTCGGTTCGCTCACATAGTGCTGAGATTGAATTGATAGAGGAAATCCGCTGTGCCAGGAAGGCGTTCGCCGTCAATTTCGACAACTCGGCGCTCCAGACATTGCATTCGATGATTCTGTCGCGGGGAACCCAATGCGCATAGATATCGACAATGGCCTTACGCGCCTTGAGACCGTCAGGAGTCTCCTGCGAGCCAATCAGCACACGGTCAGGATTCTCTAAATCGGCAATGGCGGTTCCTTCTGCCAGAAATTCAGGATTGGACACCACTTCAAAATGAATGTTCTTGGTGTTTTGGTTGAGAATCCGCTCCATGGCCTCCGCGGTTCTGACCGGCAAGGTGGATTTCTCGACGACAATTTTATTGTTTGTCGCATGGACGAGAATCTGACGTGCGGTCTTTTCCCAAAACTGTAAGTCTGCAGCTTTGCCCGCGCCATGACCAAACGTTTTCGTGGGCGTATTCACCGAGACAAAAATGATATCTGCGGCTTGAATTCCCTGCTCTATTCCGGTGGAGAAGAAGAGGTTTGTGCCACGTGTTTTCTGGACAAGCGCGTCGAGACCAGGCTCATAGATCGGCAGAGCGTTGCTATTCCAGGCGGCAATCCGGGCGGAGTTGATGTCTACAACGGTGACCTTGTAGCGCGGACACTTCATGGCGATCATCGCCATGGTTGGCCCACCGACATAGCCAGCCCCAATGCAGAGGATCTGTTTTTCGAAAGTCATGAGATCTACCGGAGGATGGATTCTTCAGTGACAATTGGGGTCAGAGACCTTTTTCGACCGTAAGCACAGCGGATTTTTTTGGCCGGCCACAGGTTCACCCACAAACGTCGCCCCTTCATGCCTTCAAACTGCTTCGATTCGTCATCAAAACGTATGCGTAAATCCTCCACCCACATCTAATCTTAGGAAAAGGCGAGCAAAAAGAAAAGGGAACTACTTTTTCTTCTCACTTCTCGGACGACCACGTGGTTGCGGTGTATGGGCGGCATACGTGTTTTTCGCCGCACAACATGCGCACTTTTTCCGGCGAGACGCCATGAAAGAATACGTCTAATTCTTTGGAGAAGAAAACCCCCGACCGCAGCTCAGTACTTCGATAGAACCTGCTGCAACTTCTTCGCATCAGCCGGCGGCTTTACCTTGCCGGCGAGAATATC
>JAHKKJ010000098.1 GCA_020027655.1 Deltaproteobacteria bacterium
GGTTATGAGAGTATTGGTATTGAGAAAGATTCGCGCTATTTCGAACTAGCTTGCAAGGCGATCCCTAAACTAGCCGCCTTCAAGAACGGCGGGAACTACGAATTTAATTTATAGATCCAGTTTTCGCGTAATTTTTCAATTCCCGCCCGATGTAGTGTTGCAGTTCTCGTTCCTAGCTCTGCCCGCGCGTTCTTCCTGAAATCCGCAACAGCAACCTTCCCAAGGTAGACCTCGTGCATGTCATCGGCTTGCGCTCCAGCAGCGGCGTGAGATCTCGAACTCAGGCACGGAAATCACCTCACGAGCTTAGTGTTGTTGAATACCGTAGCGGCGCGCGATGAGATAGTAGGTGATCGCGACGGAAACCAAGATAACAGTCCAGATCACGCCGAAGGCCGCCAGTTCGCCGACCTGGCCGTTCTCCCACAGCTCATAGATAGCGACGGAAACCACCGGCGTCTGCGGACTGACGAGCAGGATCGACATGGACAGCTCCTTGGCCGAGAGCAGGAAGATGAAAACCCAGCCGCCCAAGAAAGACGGCGTCAGCAAAGGCAGAGTGATGCGCCGCATCGTATCCAACCACGAGGAGCCGGAGGTGTAAGCCGCTTCTTCCAATTCGCGATGGAGCTGAAGGAGTCCGGAATGCGTGTAACGAATGCCGTAAGGAATATATCTCGTGACAAAGGCCACGAGGAGAATCCACAGCGTGCCGTAGATAGGAATCGGCACGAGCAGATAGAATCGCATAATCGCCAAGCCCATCACGATGCCGGGAAACAGGAGCGGCAAGGTCGTCAGCAGATCGAGCAGCCAGCGGCCGCGCAACTTGGTGCGTACTAAGATCCAGGAAGCCAAGGTCGTCAGCACCATCACCGCACTGGCGCTGCCGATACCGAGCAAGATGCTGTTCTTGATGGAGTCGGTGATTTTCGGGAAGTGGATCGCCGTCACGTAGTTTTTCAAGGTGAACTTGGATATCGCTTCCAAAGAGGGCTGAATGTAGAAGGGGAGGAGCGAGGCCCAGAGGACGATCAGAAACGGCAGTACCAAAAGCACAAAGGAATAGAGCAACAAGCCCGCCGCCGTCACGTAGCGCCAACCACCGAGTTGGATCAAGGCGGGCCGGTAACCTTTGCCGGTGATGGTATGGAATCGTGAGGCTTCCCGCGTCATTCGGAAATAGAAATAGAGCGTGCACGCCACGACCAACATCAAAAGCACGGCAAAGGCCCCGGCTCTGCCGTAGGTCGGCGGCATCCGTTGGGCGTCGAGAAGAATCGACGTCGTTAGAACCCGAATATCCCCCGGCAGCCCGACCAGGGCCGGAATTTCAAATGACTCGAAGGCGCGAATAAAGATCAGCAGCAAGACAGAGAAAAAAGCCGGCAGCATGAGCCGCAGCGAAATCCGCCTGAGGGTCTGCCAGACGCGCGCGCCGCAGACGGCGGAGGCTTCTTCCAAAGACGGGTCCATGGAACGAAACGAAGCCGCCAGCAGGAGAAAAACGAAGGGCGACCAGAGCAGCGCTTCGACAAATACCATCCCCCACATCGAATAGACATTCACCACCGGACCGCTGTGATCGAGAAATACGCGCAGCCAGCTGTTGACCGGCCCGGCTTTGCCAAGAATCAGCAGCCAGCCGATGGTGTACAAAATAAACGGCGTGCCGAAGGAGGCGAAAGCGGTGAAATATCCCAAGCCGCGCAGCGGCGAGTCCGTGCGTGTTACGATCCAGGCAACCAGGCCGCCCAGGAGCGTTGCCAGCAGCGCGCTGCCGACGGAGAAATAGACCGTGTTCAAAAACGGCCCGAGTACCTGCAGTTCACGAAACATGTCCCGATAGTAGCTCAAGGTGAATTCATCGAGCTCCCCGGTGAGCTTGGTGGTAAAAAGACTGGTTTGGATGACCGAATAGAGGGGCGGCAGGACGAGATATGCCGTCACGACGGCAACCACAACCAGCACCCAGGTCTCCGCCGCGAAACGGGTAAATATACTCAAGCCAAAGATTCGACGCGCTTGCGGCACCGGGTGGGAGTCTACCGGCAAATCATAAGTCTCGGATGACGGTTGTTTAGCCACGGGGACTGACCGCTATTATTTCAGGAACTGGTTTTGGAAATAATCAACCCATTCATTGCCCTGATCGTAGAGAACGTCCGGGTTGATGTAATTGGCTTTTTTGAATCTGCCACCGCCGGGTTTGAGGTCCGCCTGCAGAGCGGGAATCTCCGGATGCGAGGGTAGATAATTCGACACCTGCACGATCTTCTGTCCTTTTTTGGATAGCAAAAAGTCGAGGAACAACATGGCCGCGTGCGGCCGCGGTGAATTCTTCGCCAGGCCGATCGTGTTTATAGTCGCCGTCACCGGTTCCAGTGGCTGCCACTCCACCGGTGCCCCAGCTGCTTTGCTGATATAGGCATGATGATTGAAGATCTGCACAGCCAGCGGATATTCACCCGCGATCACCAGATCGAGAATCTGTCTGGCGCTGGCGGTGCTTTTGGCAATATTTTGACCCTTTAGTTTTTGCAGGTAGGCCTTCCCTGCTTCCTGTCCCATTGTAAGAAGAATGTTGCCGATGAACTGGGGCGCGCCGGAACCGCGGCTGGTTGACCACATCATCTGTCCTTTCCAACGCGGGTTCAGTAGATCTTCATAGGTCTTTGGCAGCTCGTTCGCTTTAACATTGCGGGTATTGTAACCGAGGGTCATGAAATAGACGTTGGTGCTGCCCCAGAAACCTTTAGAATCTTTCAGTTCGGCCGGATACTCGGCCAGATGAGGCGAATAAAATCGCTGCATGAATCCTGCCCGTTGCAGCATGCTGGTAGCAGCGCTGCTGCTGACGACATCGACGTCATACCTCTTGGCCTGGTATTCGGTGAGAACCCTACGTGCAATGTTCTCCGAATTGCCGCGGAAGAAATCAACTTGGACGAAGGGATACTCTTTCTCAAAACCTTCTTTGAGCGGGCGCACCACCTGATCGACAATCAGCCCGGTGTAGAAGGTGACTTTGCCCTCTTTTTTCGCGCCTTCGACGAGAAGTTTTTGGCGGTCGGCGGATTTCATCAAGGCAACGTCTTCGACGCTTGCACCCGACGATAAGTGCGTGAAAGAAATGACGCCCAGGATCACCGCAAGAATCCAGCAAGCGTACCTAGCAAGCGAAGGCCGTGTAGAAGTCGTCATCATTTGAGAAATTGGTTCTGAAAATAGTCGACCCATTCGTTGCCCTTGTCGAACTGAATATCTGGGGTCATGTACAATGCTTTGCTAAATCTCCCCCCACCCGGCTTTAGATCCGCCTGCTTTGCCGGCACCTTCGGATGCGCCGGCAAATAGTTGGATTGTTGAAAAACCTTTTGGCCTTTCTCCGATAAGACAAAGTCCAATAACAGCATTGCCGCATGGGGGTGGGGCGTATTTTTTGCCAACGCAATAGTTTGGATTGTGGCGGTCACCGGCTCTATGGCATACCAATCCACCGGCGCGCCCGCTGTTTTACTGATATACGCATGATGGTTAAAGATATGGAGCGCGATGGGAAATTCCCCTGCGATGGTCAGGTCGAGAATTTGTCGGTTGCTAGCGGTGCTCTTGGCGATATTCTGACCCTTTAATCTTTGCAGGTACGCCTTGCCTGCTTCTTGTCCCATCGAAATGAGCACATTGCCAATGAATATCGGCGCTCCGGAGCCGCGACTGGTCGACCACATCATCTGACCTTTCCAACGCGGATTCAGCAGATCCTGATAGGTCTTCGGCAGCTCATTGAGCTTGACCATCCTCGTATTATAGCCGGGGGTCAAGAAATAAAGGTTCGTCGATCCCCAGAAACCTTGGGAATCCTTCAGCTCAGCCGGATACTCGGCAAGAAGTGGGGAATAAAAGCGTTGCAGCAAGCCGGCCCGCTGGGCCATGACGGGGGATACCGTACCGTCAATGAGATCGACATCGTATCTTTTCGCCTGATACTCGGCGAGCATTCTGCGCACCAAGTTCTCGGCGTTGCCGCGATAGAACTCGACCTGGATGAAGGGGTACTCCTTCTCAAAAGCCTCTTTCACCGGCCGCACCACCTGATCGACAATCAAGGTGGTGTACCACATCAGCTTCCCTTCCTTCTTCGCGCCCTCGATAAGGATCTTCTGTCGGTCCGCCGATTTCATCATGGCGACGTCTTCCACCGAGGCCGCCACAGACTGCCGTGGACCGGTAATGACCACCACCGTGATTGTGAAAGCAACTGCGAGCCCAATTAAAAGATGTTTGCTCTTGATCGTCATTCTCATGTCTCCTTGACGCGCAAAGGCATGAGGCGAAGCTATTCCTGCAACCTCCGGCTTGTCAAGGTTAATCATCGCGCTGACGGCTACCGACTCAGAGTATCCTCTACCTGAGGATCGTTTCGGCAAACTTGCCCGCTGGCACCCTGACTTTGGTGTATTTGTCTTCGAGGTGGTTGCGCACCCGGTGGTATTCCTGGAGGGTGATAGCATCTTTTGCCGCGTCCACGCCCAGTTCTTTGAGCCATTTCGTGTCCACGTCGAGGCGCCGCGAGCCATTCTGCATGACTCTGCCATACCAATCCTGGCCTTCTCGGCTCAGGAACCAATTGATGAAAATTTTAGTCGCATTCGGATGCGGCGGATCTTTGACGATGCCCAGAACGCCGAAGCTGTTGCTCGCCGGCAAGCCTTCCTTCGGCGCCGGCACGGGTTTGACCGGCAAACCGGCTTTGACGAAAGGTTCCATTTGACTCCTGCCCACACCGAACGTGATAGCGACCTTGCCCTTTGACACGGCGTCGGCGAGTTGTCGCAGATCGCGACTCAAGAAAAGATCTTGCTGAACCAATTTCTTGAGAAACTCTTCGCCCTTGACTTCCCACATAAAGGACCAGATCGATTGCCCGGAGCTCGGCACACGCGGGTCGCTGAAACCTATTTTCCCTTTCCATTTTGGAGAGAGATAGTCGTCAAACGAACGCAACTCCTCAGGTTTCACCAAGGTGGAGTTGAACCAAATACCATGGGTGCTCACATCCGCCAAAAAAGAATAGAGATAGCGATTGGTGCTTAGGTTATCCTCCCATATGTGGCCACCCCACCACTCTTTCGGATCCTTGACCTCGGGAAGAATGAGAAACGGCTCGATGGGCTCCAGCATGCCATCATGGGCGAGACCTACCGCCGTACCGGTGCCGACGATCAGGGCATCGAAATAACTTACGCCAGCCTTACGCTCCGAGGCGATGCGGCTCGCGTTGCGCGGCCCCGGCGCGGACACCAGCTCGGCCTCGAGGCCAAACTTCTGCTTCAAGATTGGCTCCATTTCTTTTCTGAGCTCATTGGCAGGCGGAATGGCAATGACGATCTTGCCCTCTTTCCTCGCGGCTTCCAAAGTCTTATCCCACTCCGCAGGCCGCCGCATTTCGGCGGCCGAGGCCGGCTCAATATTAGAAAGCACGATCGCGAAAACAAAAAAGACGATCAGAGCATGCCCACTGTTTTTCATAGAGTCCTCTAATAACGGATTCTCTTGCAGAGCTGTAGTTGAAAACCCCGTGGAGTGTCAAGGCGGATTCTAGAGTCCTGTCC
The DNA here is from genome assembly GCA_020027655.1 of Deltaproteobacteria bacterium. Classification (GTDB taxonomy): domain Bacteria; phylum Desulfobacterota; class Binatia; order UBA9968; family UBA9968; genus DAIRFP01. The sequence goes on from JAHKKJ010000098.1 coordinate 5,616, forward strand.
CGGAAGTTCGTTACATAATCCAATCGTCATTCCGGGCAAGCTGGCGATAGCTGGCGCGACCCGGAATCCAGGACAATCAAATGCGTCTGGATGCCCGCTTTCGCGGGCATGACGGCGGGCAGACCACCTACTTCTTTTACGAACTTCCGGGACAGGAACCTGGAAAAGACCCGGTTGACTCTCGGATTCCTGAGGTGGTAATTGGCATTGCGTAGTTCAAGGTCCCAAAAGTATTGGCAAGGAGGAATCATGATTACCACGACAGGAATTTACCATATCGGTATCCCCGTCAACGACGTTGAGCGGGCGGTGAAATTCTACACCGAGGTTTTGGGAATGAAGATCGCGAAGCTCAACCGGGACGACATGGGAGATCATCTGAGCCGGGCCGACCTTCGATCCGGAGATGGAATGGTCGTACTCTTCCAGCGGCCCACGCCGATTGAGAAAGATGCTTTAAAAGAGGACGGCGCCACCCACCACGCTTTCACTGTGTCCCCTGAAGACTTCGAGTTGGCAGCGCAAAAGATGAAAGATTGGGGCGTTAAGACCCACAGCATCCCGACCGTCGATCGTCCCACGGGAAGAGGCTTTTACTTTTTTGACCCCGATGGCAATCTTCTGCAGCTCTACGCGCCACCAAAAAAATAGCTCGCCTTATTCATGATGGAGATGCGCTTTAAAGCGGGCCCCCCTCTCTTCTCTCCCCCGCGACGGGGGAGATGTAAGAGGGGCCTCTGACGTGCGCCAAAGAAAAGATAGTGTGCCTTCGGGTATCTTAAATGGCCAATCTCAAAGTCGTAGGCAAACCCTACCCGCGCTTGGACGGCCCGGATACCGTGACGGGCCGCGCCAACTATACGGTGGATGTCGTGTTGCCGTCGATGCTCCACGCCAAGCTTTTTCGTAGCTCGGTACCGCACGCCAAAATAGGGCACGTCGACGTGAGCCGGGCGCGCGCGCTAGCGGGCGTCGCCGCAGTCCTAACGGCTGATGATGTGCCGCGCAAGAGATTCGGTTTCACGATCCAAGACGAGGAACTTTTTGCCGGTGAAAAGGTCCGCTACGTTGGCGATGTCATTGCCGCGGTTGCCGCCGTCAACGAGGAAGTCGCTGAACAAGCCATCGGCCTCATTGACTGCGACTACGAGGAGCTGCCGGCGGCTTTCAGCCCCGATGACGCTCTGAGGGAAAACGCGCCTTTGGTGCACGACAAGCTAAGTTCCTATCGGCTCAATAGCGCGCTCGCCCGCGACTGGCATCCGGTTCTCGGAACCAACATCGCCCATCAAACGGTTTTCACCAAAGGCGATATCGATCGCGGCTTTGCTGAAGCCGACGAAATCTTTGACGACACGTTCTGCTCGCAACAGGTGCAGCATTGTTCCTTAGAGCCGCATGCGGTCGTCGTCCACTGGGATGAGGACCGGCTCACGGTGTGGACGAGCACACAAAAAGTTTTTCTCGTGCGCTCCGGTTTGGCCGACTTGTTTGATTTGGCGGAAAGCAAGATCCGCGTCATCGGAACCAAAGTGGGCGGGGGTTTTGGCGGCAAGAATTCGATGCGGCTTGAACCCTACGCCGTAGCGCTGTCGCTCAAGACCGGAAGACCGGTGCGGCTCGTCAATAGTCGCGCCGAGGAGTTTTCGGCCGCCGCCGGTTCAGTACCCGCAACGGTTCGGGTCAAAACGGGAGTCAAGCGGGACGGGACGATCACGGCGCGGGCTATGGATTTTACGTGGGATACCGGAGCCTATGCGGAAGGCTTACCCGGCAGCAATCGGGCGCTCAAGGACGGAGTTGGGCCTTACAAGATTCCCCATATTCGCGTCACCTCAACACTGGTCTACACCAACAAACTGCGCGGTTGTCCATTTCGCGGCCTTGGGATACCCGAAGCGGTATGGGCCGGCGAATCGCAAATGGATATTATCTCCGAGAAGTTAAAAATTGACCCCGTCGATCTACGTCTGAAAAACTGTCTCGATCAAGGCGACGAAACTCCAGCGGGCGACCGCGCAAACCACATCGCGCTGCGGGATTGTTTGCTAAAAGTCTCCGCTGAGCTCAAACGCTGGAAGAAACATGCCCCTTTGAATCATGGATTCGGCGTCGCGCTCCTGCATAAGTCACCAACGACTTCGGCAGCATCTTCCAACGCGCGTGTTCGCATAGGCGCCGACGGCAACGTGGAGTTGTTTATTGGCGCAACCGACGTCGGCGGCGGAACCGGAACGAGCCTTGGACAGATCGCCGCAGAAGAACTGGGTATTCCCCTGAACGAAATCAAGGTTGTCATCGCCGATACGGAGCTGACGCCCTTCGACCATGGCACTTATTCGAGCCGGGTGACCCCCTACGTCGGTGCGGCCGTAAAGCTCGCTGCGACAGATGCCCGGCGACAGCTGCTGGAAGCGGCGTCTCACTTCTGGAATCTGCCGCCAGATGCTCTCCGTGTTGCCGGTAAGAAGGTTGTGGCGAAAGGCCGCAGGTCGATGACTTTCGCGGGAGTTATTGAGCAATCGAAGGTCACGGAGATCGTCGGCTTGGGATCGATTGAAAGCAAAAGACTTTGGGCAGGAGATGCCTCAGGAGATGGAAAAGGTTTCGTCGCACCGGGATGGCCGTTTGGGGCTCAGGCGGTTGAGGTCGAGGTCGATCGCGAGACCGGCGTGGTGAAGCTCATACGAGTTGCCTCAGCGCATGACGTCGGCAAAGCAATCAACCCCATGGCGCTCACTAGCCAGGTGCAGGGCGGAATTATGATGGGACTCGGCTACGCTCTCTGGGAAGGGCTGCTATTCGAAGAGGGAAAAATTGCCAACGCGAGCTTCGCAGACTACAAGATCGCCACTACCCGTGATATTCCAACCGCCGTGCCGATCATCGTTGAAAAAAACTACGCCGCGGAACCGTACGGCGCCAAAGGAGTGGGAGAGATGGCCGTATTCGGTATCGCCCCGGCCTTGGCCAATGCGGTTGCCCGCACGGTTGGCGTGCGCATCAAAGAGTTACCGATGTCGGCGGAGAAGTTACTCGAACAGATCAAGAGAGGAGGGATGAGATGGCTTCGGCGGAAACAGCTGAGCCGATAGCGGAGGGCAATCTCCCGCGTTCCTACGAGGATGTCAGGCAGTGGCTCGACCTCGTGGAGTCGATGGGAGAGCTCAAGAGGATCAACGGCGCCGACTGGAATCTGGAGATCGGCACCATGGCGGAGCTGATTTACCGCGAGCGTTCCGGCACGATCCCAGCACTCTTATTCGATCGCATCAAGGGCTACCCGGAAGGGTTTCGGATTCTTTTCGGCCAGCAAACTTCCTATCGCCGTCTCGCTCTCATGGCCAGCCTGCCGCTGGACAGCGTGGGACTGAAGCTAGTCAGCAGGTTCAAAGAAAAGCTCCACAAGCTCCGGCCGATTCCACCTCGCGTCGTAAAGACCGGACCGGTCTTTGAAAACATGATGGCCGGCGACGCGATCGACATACTCAAGTTCCCCGTGCCAAAAGTTCATGAGCTAGATGGCGGTCGATTCATCGGCACGGCTTGCATCGCCGTCACTCGCGATCCGGAGGATGGCTGGCTCAACCTCGGCACCTATCGCGCAATGGTGCATGACGCGAATTCCGTGGGGCTCTTTATGTCGTCCGCGGGCAAGCATGGACGCATGCACATGGAAAAATATTTTAAGCAGGGAAAACTCTGCCCTGTGGTCTTGTGCGTTGGCCAAGATCCGTTGCTGCTTCTGGCCGCAGGGAACCCCATCGAACTTGGTTATTCTGAGTACGATTACTGTGGCGGCATCAGAGGCAGACCCTACGATCTTGTCGAAGGTCAAGTCACCGCGCCGCATGTATGCGTTGTTCACGTCGGTGATCTCCAGTTCGCCGCGGC
>JAHKKJ010000545.1 GCA_020027655.1 Deltaproteobacteria bacterium
ACCCACATACAATTCAATGAAGATCCCCGAACCTTTCGCGACGTTTGGCTGCCGCGACCCCATGTTGGCCTTAGGACAAAGAAAAGCGCCGAAAAACAAATGGTGAAAGAAGCTAGAAAATGGGTCGATGACCGGCTCCGCGAAGGGAATCAAGAAGCGGCAAAAACCCCCTCACCAGGCTCCAACCCTTTGGCCAGCGAGCAAAATTCACCGGCCCACTCGCATGCGGAAGACGAGCAGACCCCCTGAATTAACCGCTATTAATCAAAAGGCCCCGCCGGATCGAGTTGAAGGCCGGCCCAATGAGCGTATTAGCTCTTGGTTTTGCTTTTGAGCAGAGCCGCCAGTTCCTCATAGTGCCATCTCGCCCACCCAAATCTTCGTTTGGGCTTTGGCAGCTTGCCGTCCTGTAACCAACGCTCGATTGTACTTTTGGACACGCCGAAAAGCTGGGCGACCTGGCGCTTATTGATGAATTTAGGAGGCATCGGGCGGGTGATCTTTAGGCTCGATTCTATTGTCGTGCTTGCGTCGCGGCTGAGGTACCGATACCACCAATATCGGTTGGAGTGGTGCCTTTATTATCCAAGGTTTTGGCCTTCTCCCAGATAACGTGGAGCGTTGTCACAATTGTTCAGTTAGACAGAGTTTGCCGTTTAGGAGAGGCCTCAGCGGAGTGCCATTGTGCTTGTATATTGCAGACTTATAGCGCCCCCGTTTTAGGATGTCAATAATCAACCCACTCGATGGAAGGCCTATCTGGGGCCTTCCGGGGGATCACAGTGCGGTTTTTTCAAGGCAAATGTGGTTTTTTCGTGAGGAAACGCCGTCTAAGGAATAGAATTTGTCGGTAGCTCATTTCGTTCTGCCATTGCCCACATCACCGCCACGATCCAACCGACAATCGTCCAACCAAAAACCAGATTGACGTAGAATATAGTCCGGGCGCTTTTCACATGCATCCACCACGCCAGGACTGTCGGCACGAAATAAAGAATAGCGCCGACAACGAGCAAGATCCTTTCGGCGATTTCCATGGAGGGATAGTCCTCTTGCGACTTTTCTTTTAGCGTTATCCATAGAGCGCTGTCAATGAGTGTTGATAACAATATTACTTAATGCGCCGTATGTTAAGATGCTTTACGGCCCCCGACGAGTTACGCCGCGGACCACTGGAGTGAGGTTCGTGTCTGCGGCACCAACGAGGTTAAACGAAACCGCGATGCGATTGTGGAAGCACACGGAAGAAAATCAGACTTGGCAGGGCTACATCGAAATCGGTTGGCGCGCCCGGAGGGATTTGAACCCCCAACCCTCAGATCCGAAGTCTGATGCTCTGTCCAGTTGAGCTACGGGCGCCCTTCGGGGCAGTCTACAATTCGGGCGGCTAAAAATAAACAATCTCCAGTCCTTTTTCAAAAAAGAACCGGTGAAGTGATTCCGGAATCTCACGATCCGTAACAAACATCCCGCGCTTGGCGAGCAAAAAACCCCAGGCAGTAATATTCAATCTGTCCTTGCTCGCGCTGGCAGCAAACCGATGCTCGCGATAGGCCGCCTGTTCTCCAAGTTCGCTCAACAGACGCGCCATGATTTCCTTATGTTCCAAGGCAGGCAGATCCAGTTCGATGATTTTCAGTTTGTCTTTTTCCTGAAGTACTTTCTTTATTTCGGGCTCCAGACGCTGAAAGAACAACCCCGTACGCCTGCCATTTCTCTCAAAGATTCTGTCGCAGCGTACGTCGATTCGAAGCCCCTGTCCCAATTCAATGGAAAGCGTTTCGGAAACACCGAAAGGCACGGTGAAGGCCAACAACATAGCATCGACAAATTCTCTCTTTTCCCGCGGCCAATGTCTTACCGGCGGAGTGGATTCCTTCGACTCATTGGAGGCCGGTAACTGGCCGGAGGAAGCAGCCAACAGAATATCTTTGAACTGCAATCCCCTCGTCGACAACTCCTTTCGCAAGTAGTCAGGAATGTCTTGAGGATTATCGGTGAGGGCAATAACAAAAATGTCTTGAGCTTTGTTACTCTCCTGCGGAGCCAACGCCATCCAGCTACCCCTAGCCTCAATAGAAATTCCGGCTTCCTGAATCACTACGGGCCGATCGGTCGGCAGAGATTGATACCCAAAGCGCGAAAGCAACTGGGTGACAGACTCCTGGAGAGATGAGGTTCGAGTGACCGGAAAAACCGCTGTGTACACGCTCGGGTCCGTAAGCTTTGATCTTAGGGAGTCGGGGATCTTCTCCTCAGGGTCCAGAATAATCCTTTGCTGAAGTTTCGGGTTGTACACGACCGGATAAGAAGTTCTATCGACTCGTACCGTCCCTTCTCTCAGAGTCAATGTCTCTTGACCGTCGCGCCGGACCTCATTTCCCAAGCTTTCCATCACCTGTCCCAATAGTGCGACGTTCTCTTTGGCCGGCAGTTGCTTCGCATAATCCAGGCTTAAAATTATTGGCGTGGGGGATTTATCTTGTTTGATCTGTCCCAAGCTCAACGCTGGATTAATTTCTTTAGTCGGCTCGGTCTCTTTTTTTGATTCAATTGCAGCAGGGCCCTGCCGTTCAGCGATTTTTAACTCGGCGGGCTTGCCAGGGAAAGGCAGTCGGATAACGTCACCCCCAAGTAACGCATCCCAGTTCTTTCTCTCCGGATTCAAGTCTTTCACTAATGGATAGTACAATGCCACCTCACGATCATTTGAAATACCTAACTCCTCCCTTAAAATTTGATAGAGATGCTCGCCTTGCTTAACCCGATACTCTTTAATCGCGTCTCTAGTCATGGGCGAGCGCTGGACATCTGCCTTTGCCGACACGGGCAGGACTCCGAGTAAATCATCGGGTCGCAAAGGAATAAAGAGACTGTCGCCGATCCTGAGCACATCTATTTTCTTAATTTGCGGATTGAGTGCCCGGATGATTACCAGATACTGGCTAAAGCGTTTTTCCGGCAGTCCTTTTTCTTTCACCAATATACGCCACAGTGTGTCGCCGGGCCCGACCCGCTTCTCCTCGCCTTCCACTTCCCGCCCTTGATACTCACGTGACTGCGCCGTTTTTCGGAGCGTCAATTCACCCGTCTCATTCTGGCCATGGTCGCGGGAAGACTCCTGCGCGTGGATTTTCATCACCATTGCCAGGGACAAAAATAATAATGGTATTGAAACCATCCTGACGAATCCCAAGATTTTCTTTTTACCTTTCATTTGGTTCCTCTGGGAATGTCCTCGAGTAAGATTCGTTTTTCGTCTAGTTCTGCGATGGGGGACGAGTCGTACACCGTAACGCCGGACACATTTATCCCCGCTTCGCTTTCCGTTCGCGGAAAGAAGTTCTCTTTTTCACCCCTAAGGGTGTTGAAGATCTTGAGCGACATGTTTCTACCTTTTCAATTTTAGGGATCAGACGGTGTTTTGCAAGCTATTTTTGGCCCACCGCTTGCCAAAAAAGGCAAAACAACATAGACAAAAACCTATGAAATTCGCTCGACCTTATAACGACTTACGGGAATTTATCGCGGCCTTGGATGAGGGCGGTAAACTCTACCGCATCCATAAAGAGATCAATAAAGACACCGAACTGCAGCCGTTAGTCCGATGGCAATTCAGAGGATTACCGGAAGAGGCCCGCAAGGGATTTCTGTTCGATAACGTCACCGATTCGAAGAAGCGAAGATACAACTGCTCTGTGTTGGTGGGTGGGCTGGCCGGTTCAGAAGCGATCTACTGCCTGGGACTTAAATGCCAGCCCGATGAAGTGGCCGATCGTTGGATTTACGCCCTGGATCATCCCATCGCGCCCGTCATTGTCAACGAAGGACC
>JAHKKJ010000546.1 GCA_020027655.1 Deltaproteobacteria bacterium
GGATTTAACTAGCCCCTAGAATAGAACTCGCCAGCGATAAAAACTGATTGACGGGGCCGGAAAGGTGAGCGAAAGCCGGCTCCCTAAAGAGTGAGTTTAAACTGTAAGAGGAAAAACACGGACCAACCAGGGCCGGTTTAGGCTCGGCGCCTGACGGAATTATCAAAGCAACCGACAATATGCGGCTTAAAACGAGGGGGCGCATGACGCAGCTAAAACTTGGGATAGAAGCGGCCCTAGCCTCCACTGTGCACAACTCAACGGCTCAATACAGCATCTTTGCATCTTGCAACAAATGCGCTGGGGTGCACGAAATGGGGATTTCCATTACGATGGAAGACGGCCCCGTTGATAAGCAAAGCATCGGCGACTTTTACAATGGGAAAAGCCTTCCAAAAAGCCTCGCAAGTCTTTCCAGCACTATTCTCGCGTGCCATTTGACGGGGAGGCAATTTATCCAGAAAGACACGAAGCAAATATTCTTGGTTCCGATCAAGGGTCAACCCACTACCGAGAACGACGCGCGAAGAAATAGAAAAGGGCGTGGATGAGTTGGCCCGCCGGTGGCAAACTGGGACATTGGGTCACCGGCCAGTAGACTTACACTCTCCCCAGATCGGCTACCTCAACACACGTATGACTGTACCGGAACGTTGCTGTTCGGGAGGGAATCCAGCACGTGAGTAGGGTAGCGACGACGTTCAAGCAACAGCTTCGCGATTCTCTGAAGAATAGTGATCGTCGGTACCGCGATGACCATCCCGATGATCCCCAGGGCATGGCCACCGACGATGACCGACGCGATGAGGAGCACTGGATGCAAGTTGTTGCCTTTGCCAACAGCCAAAGGTTGGATGGCTACGACGTCGAGGAGCTTTAAGGAAACATACAGAATAACCACCTGAGCAATGACTGACAGACTCTTAAATTGGACTAGAGTAACTAGGATGGCGGCCGCGCCACCGATGATCGGGCCCAGATAGGGCACGACGTTGGCTAGGCCTGTCACGACCCCGAGTAAAAGCGGATAGTTGACACCGAGGATCGCGAGTCCCAATGCGGCGGCGGTGCCTACCACGATGCCTTCGATGGCCAAGCCGCGGAGATATCGTCCTACGCTTCGATCGATCTCGCACCAGACCGCAACCGAGGTCTCAATATGGCTGGCCGGCAGGCGATCCAGCACGAACTGAACAATCCTGCGGCTGTCACGCAGAAAAAAATAGGAGAAAAATGGGATCAACACACCGGCCAGCACAATGGTTGCCAGGTGGCTCAGAAGCCCAGGAAGATCCGCCACCTGTTGCTCAATAAAGTTATCCAACTTCTCGTAGCGAACTTCGCGAGTCGTAAACAACGAATCCGCGGCGGGGTAGTTGGCGACGACCTCATTTTGCAGGGCATCGACGGCTTCGTCAAAGCGTTGGCTGAAAAAAGGCAGGTTGCTCGAAAGAGTGTTAACCTCGGCGCGCAAACGCGGAAATACGAAATAGGCTGTGATAACGAAGGCAACGCCAATCCCCAGGTAGATTACGGCGACGGCTACCCTGCGTTTAATCATGGCACCTTCGGCGATTTTTACTATCGGGTTGATTAGGTATGCGAGGGTGGCCGACATCAGGAGGAGCAGGACAAAATCGCTCGACAAATAGACGATCAGAGCCACAAAAGCGACGACCAAAGCCCAAATGATAGAAGGCGGCGGCATCAGTCCAGCGGAATTGGATCCGTTGGACAATTCGGGAGTCTTTATCGACCGTCCTTCAATCATGGGAAACGTTTTTCGAAGCCATCCCAGGTTTGTCGGTTGCAGGGGTTTGCCCAACCATCATGCTGTTACGGCCATTCCTTTGCGACTGGGCCCTGCGAACATAACCAGCAAGGGTCTTCAATAGATTTCCCATCACTTGAATTGCCAGTGTCCTTTGACCTTCCATGAGGTCTTCGAAGTCACTCCGGTATAATATGAGGAGGCGCGATGGTTCCGCGGCGCGGGCGCTGGCAAAGCGCGGCTGATCGTCGATAAGCGCCAGCTCGCCGAAGTAACCGCCTGTGGTCAGTGTCGCAAGTAGTTCTTCTCCTTCGTTGAGGGCGCGGCAGATGGATACCCTGCCGGCGAGGATAATAAACAACGCCTTTCCGGGCTCCCCTTCCATGAAGATTGTTTCGCCCGGAAGATACTCCCTTTCGAAGAATTTTACCAAAAGCTTGCCAAGTTGCCTTCGACTCAAACCCGCAAAGAGCGGGACGGTCCCGAGCAGCTTAAGACGCAATAGCTGTTCTTGATCCGTCACTTGCTCGAGCCAGCGCCACCTAGCCATAGAATGCCACGTCCCCCATTTCCATTGGTGCGAAGTCATGCAAAGCGATCAAAACGGTTTTACCTTATGCTTCCCGCGTCGCTTGTCAAGGGTATTCAGGCCAGCAGATTGTCACCTGAAGTCGGAGAACGTTGAATCTTTCCCGGTGCAATGATATTCGCCTAGCAGGTTCAGAGCGCCGACCCCATGACTTTTGAAATCAGTCAACGTGATTGTTATAGTTTCGACTAAAGAGGCAACCCTATGTCGGTAGAAGAGCATAAAGCCAAGGGTAAGCGAAGCATTAACTGTTTTGTTGTCACGGTGAGCGACACACGTGACCAGACTACAGACGAGAGCGGGCAATTGATCAAGTCGTTGCTCGCCGACGAGAAGCACATGTTGGCCGGTTATCGGATTGTCAAGGACGAGCCCGCTGAGATTGAGGCACTGCTGCGCGAAGCGCTCGCCCACAAGCAGGTTGAGGCGGTTATCGTCAACGGCGGGACTGGCATTTCGCCCCGCGATGGAACTTACGAGGTTATTGTAGGGCTACTCGACAAAAGGCTCGACGGGTTCGGGGAGATTTTTCGCTATTTGAGCTATCAAGACATCGGCTCCGCTGCGATCATGAGTCGGGCGGTTGCGGGTTCAGCGCAAGGGAAAGTTCTTATCTCGCTTCCAGGTTCCAAAGGCGCCGTAAGGTTGGCGATGGAAAAACTGATCTTGGCGGAGCTACGCCACATGGTCTCTCAGCTACAGGGAAAATGACGGTCAAAGTCAAACTCTTCGCGATTTTGAGAGAGCGCGCCGGCGCGGCGGAAGTCATCAAGGAGATCAAAGAAGGCAGCACGGTAGCCGATCTCTGGGCGGTGCTGCAACAAGATTATCCGAAGTTGGCTGTTCCTGGTATTCGGCTGCTTTACGCCGTCAATCAGGATTATGTGAAGCCGGATCGCGTCCTCAAGAATGCCGATGAAGTCGTCTTCGTTCCTCCGGTGAGTGGAGGGTAGGGATGTTTTGCGTCACCGATAAGCCTATCCATCTTCAAGAGCTGGTTGATTTCGTCACCGACCCAGAGGCGGGGGCCATTGCGACTTTCATCGGTACGACCCGCAACAACAACGAAGGGCGTAAAGTCATTGCGTTAGATTACGAAGCCTATCCGGAAATGGCCGAAAAAGAACTAACCCGCCTAGGCGAGGAAGCCAGAAAAAAGTGGCAGATCTGCCGGATGGCCATCGAAACGCACCCACGCTGCTTGAAGCAGTTACCGCGGAAGCGGGCGAGGTTCTGGATCCCGAAGGAAAAGTCGAGCTCGTCCTCCATCTCGAAGCGCTTCTTCTGGTTCTCTGTCAGTACCGAGTACGCCAGTTGGAGTGTGTCCTTCGGATTCATGACGACGTCGGTGTTCGAATTCACGATGTCGCCGTCGACGCGAAGCTTGGGTCGCTCGCCGGCGGTGACGTGGAGATCCGAGGCATCGCGCTCGATCATCTCTTCGAGCAGGGTGCGCAGATTGACGTTGGCG
>JAHKKJ010000547.1 GCA_020027655.1 Deltaproteobacteria bacterium
TACGAGTGGCCGGGCAACATCAGGGAGCTGCAGAATGTTATCGAGAGAGCGGCCGTGGTTTCAATTGGACGGCGGTTCCAACTTCCGGAAGGGTGGGCAATCTCCTTGGGACCACTTTCCCTTACGGAAGCCGCGGAGATCAGGCGCGGTATCGAGTCCCCTCCGCGCGAAGCGACACTAGAAGAGCTTGAAAGAAGCCACATTCTTCAAGCCTTGCAACAAACCGGATGGCGGGTTGAGGGTCCAAAAGGAGCGGCTGCCATTGTTGGCCTGAATCCAAGTACCCTGCGCTCACGCATGCATAAGCTTGGCATTAGACGAGTGGATCGTTTGATGAAGCTCCCTGTGAACTAACCCACGATATTTAGCAGATTGAAGCATCAAAATCCGTTGCGTTTCCGCTAAATATAGCAGACTAAGGTTATTGACTCTCCGTCAATACCCAAAATTACCAGTGCCGAACTTCTTATAAACCCTACTAACGTTAGATTCTTTTTCTCACCTAATTTCTCGTAAAGGCTTTAGATGGGCAGAAAATTGACCTGGCCCGAGGCCTAATTCTGCCGCATAAATAGTAGGTTATGATCCCTGCCCTGAGTGTTTGATGCACCGCTGAGACTTTGGTTTGATGAACTGAACAATAGAGTCGATGCCCGGGCAAAGTTAATTCTTGTTTACAAAAGTATGAAGGATTTGATAATCGTGACCGCGTGGCATTTGAATTGCGTTATATTTGCTACAAACAATCCAATTCTCTAAGCTTCTAGCAAGGGGGGTGTTTGAATGCCTAGTATTGCGGCGTCTACGATTCCGGGACGCCAGAGAAACAACATTCTGAGAACGAAAGCCCTGGAAAAAAAGTTGACACATCAGCGTGGAAAAACGCGCAATTCGACTTTCGAGGAGCGCAGGCTTCCAAAACTTGATCAGGTCGCCAAAACCCTCGCTGCCGAGCTTGGTCGCGTTCGAGAGCAGGAAAGACAAAGAATCGCGGGGGACTTGCACGATCAAATCGGTCAAGATCTCGTCCTGGCCAAGATGAAGTTGGACGCGCTGAAAAGTTCTTTGGGCAACGAACACGCGCCGCTCATTGCAGGAATCTCCGACCTCATCAGTCATACGATTAAAGACACTCGGTCTTTGATTCATGAGCTTCATCCCGAGTGTCTTTCTCAACTGAGTCTCAAGGAGGCTGTGAATTGGCTCGCAGAGCAGACTGAGGCCAAATATGGTCTACGCTGCATCGTTGAATTCGCTTCGCTACCGAAGCCATTAAAAAAGGATGTTCAAGAAGTCCTCTTTCAAGCCGTCCGGGAGCTTCTAGTGAATGTGGCCAAGCATGCGGGTGCAGGCGAGGTGAGAATTCTTTGTGAGTGCGCAAAAGGTTGGATTCGGCTTCGTATCGTTGATGACGGTAAAGGGTTTGATCCGACCACAAGCTTGTCCCCCAACCCGACAACCGGGGGTTTTGGTCTGATAATTATCCGCGCCCGGCTCGGGCTTCTAGGTGGCAACCTCTTTATTGATTCCCATGCCGGAGCAGGAACGAGCGTGATCATCACTTTGCCCGCGAACGTAAACTGAGAGGATTGTTAATGGCGCTACAAATCCTTATCACGGACGACCACCGTTTGCTTAGAGAAGGACTCAGGTCTTTGCTTGAGACCCAGGGCTTCCAGGTAGCGGGCGAAGCTGCGGACGGTCGAACCGCCGTGAAACTCGCAAGAGCATTGCAGCCCGATGCCGTTATTATCGATATCAGCATGCCAGGTCTCAACGGTATTGACGCGACAAAACAAATTCACCAAAACTGCCCCGCGGTCAAAGTCATCGTTCTTTCGATGCGTTCTGACAGCCGGGCCGTGTTGGAGGCTTTTGCGGCCGGCGCTTGCGCATACCTGCTAAAAGAGACGGCCTTTGAGGAAGTGGTGGTTGCCCTCAAGGTAGCTATGCAAGGAAAAACGTATCTCAGCCCTGCTATAGCGCACTTGGTGGTCCGGCACTCAGTGGAGCACTGGTCGGCCGGCCCTGGACAAATGCCTCGCGGAATTTCCGGGCGAGAGAGAGAGATCCTCCAACTTGTTGCCGAAGGCAGGTCATCGAGGGAGATGGCCGCCTCTCTCTATATCAGCGTGAAGACGATTGAAACCCACCGAAAGCAGATCATGGATAAGCTGAATCTGCATAGCATCGCTGAGCTGACCAAGTACGCCATCCGTGAAGGCGTCACCTCTCTATAGTCATCCTTCCAGCGAAGGTTTCTCTACCTAAGGAAAATCGAAGATAAAATCAGGGTAATCCCAATAGGGGTTTGGCTTTAAGTTTATTACTAGTAGGAGGGGTATGGGTCCCGACTGCAATTCATTTGCTATAGGTGTTGAAAGTGGTTGAAAGAAAAAACAGCTTGGTTCCCCCTAAGGTCAAGAGAGCTATAATCGCTGATGACCATAGGATCATGCGGGAAGGGCTGCGTTCTTTACTGGAAAGAACTGGTGAGTTCGAATGTATTGCGGAAGCCGATGACGGCTATCAAGCCGTCATGCTGGCGACTGAGCTTCGCCCCGATGTCGTCATTATGGATATCGCGATGCCTAACTTGAATGGGATCGAGGCGACGCGGCAGATCAAAACCGAACTACCTGAGGTTGAGGTCGTGGTATTATCGATGCATGCTACGAGAAACTATGTCCTGCAAGTTCTTCAGGCCGGCGCGTCCGCTTATTTGCTGAAGGATTCTGCTTTTGAAGAACTGTCCACAGCTCTGCTTGCCATCAGCCGCGGTGGTATGTATCTGAGTCCGGCGATTACCAAGACGGCAGCCCTCGCGAACCTGAAGGGAGGGCCTTCCGGCGGTATTAGCGGACAGGCCGAACATCTGACAAAAAGAGAACTGCAAGTGCTGCAGTTGATTGCCGAAGGAAAATCGACAAAAGATATCGCGGCAAGACTCGAGCTGAGCGTTAAGACGGTGGAAACACACCGCAAACAGATCATGGACAAGCTTGAGATACGAAGCATCGCAGGGCTAACGAAATATTGTATTCGCGAGGGCCTGACTACGCTGTAGCTAACCAGAGCGATAGTGATAGCATGTCCTGCTGTTCTTTCTGCGGTACGGCCTCCGATACGTTCCAACAAAGATCCATTGCGTCCCTGATCGTCCCTCGCTAAAGTCGATTGCCATCGTTCTTTGTTTTCCCGAACAAGAGAGATCAGAGTTACAACGAGGACTGAAGCAGAGATGTCTGACGCAGGGCACTTGTCGTTCATGCAGGCCCAAGACGGTACGCTGGTTATCCGGCTGGTCGGCGCCTGGAGCCTCAGGTCAGGAATTCCATCGACGACGGATGTTCAAGGTCAGGTTGCGTCAACTGGGAATTGGCGACGGGTTGCATTTGATGCCCGTGAGCTGACTTCCTGGGACAGCAGCGTTGTAACGTTTCTGGTTAAAGTTTCCGAGCTGTGCCGGCAGCGGGAAATTCCGATGGACCGTGAAGGATTGCCGATCGGAGTGCGAAAGCTGCTCGATCTTGCCGAAGCCGTGCCGGAACGAAAGGGCGCCCGCAGGGAAGTGACAGAAGCTTCGTTCCTTGAACGCATTGGCACCAGTACCCTTGGCCTTGCGGGTTCCAGTAAGGAAATGCTGGCCTTCTTGGGTGAGATGACCGTGACTTTCTTTGCGCTTCTTCGGCTAAAAGCGCGCTACCGGGCCTCGGATCTATTTCTTTTGATCCAGCAGTCCGGCGCCCAAGCGCTCCCCATCGTTACACTGATAAGCTTTTTAGTCGGCGTCATCCTCGCCTTCGTGGGCGCCGTGCAGCTC
>JAHKKJ010000099.1 GCA_020027655.1 Deltaproteobacteria bacterium
AGCGCCCTGAAACGTCAGTTCGCGATAAATGATTTTGAACACCCGAAGGTCACGTGGTACAGGATTTACCACAGAAGATGCAGCGTTTACTATTTTCGTAATTAGATAGTGCGAAAGTCTTTAGACGAAATCTAGATCGCCATAGTATCAAAGGTTGCGCCTCCAAGGGTAGGGAAGACATAGTGCATCGCTCCGACTTCGGATTTTTTCAAACCGCCTTGATAGCCACATTGATCCCTGCTGTGCCAGCGCCGATTACGATCAGATCGAGGTCCATTTGCCTTCCAAATTGTCGACGTTAAGTTTTCCCGCGCCAGCTATCCAGCGTATTGTTGGATTAATTTTGCTATCAGACCCGTCCAGCCCGTTTGGTGGCTCGCGCCGATCCCGGCGCCATTGTCGCCGTGGAAGTATTCGTGGAACGGGATCAGATCGCGCCAGTGCGGGTCGTTCTGAAATTTTTCCGTGCCGCCGAAAACCGGTCTTCTCTGATCCGCATTGCACAGGAAGATGCGCATCAGCCGCCGCGAAATTTCCCCGGCGACCTCCCACAACGTCATCATCTTGCCGGAACCGGTAGGACATTCCACCTTGAAACTGTCTCCGAGGTAGTAGTGAAACTTTTGCAACGACTCGATGAGCAGAAAGTTTACCGGAAACCAAATGGGACCGCGCCAATTGGAGTTCCCGCCAAACAGTCCGGTGCTGGATTCCGCTGGCTCGTAGTCCACGCGGTGGTCCGTGCCATTCACCGATAAGTGATAGGGATGGTCGCGGTGAACCTGGGAGAGCGCTCGGATACCGTACGGCGAAAGGAATTCACGCTCGTCCAACATATACTTCAGCATCTGGCGGAGCTGATCCTGGGTCGCAATGGAAAGCAAGCGGCGCTCACGCATACCCGGTGTCCTCATGCAGGCCACATTGCCGATGAGGTCCGGCCGATTGTCGATGAACCACTCCAGCCGCCGTTTGAAGCCCGGCAACCGGTCTAAGATCTCCGGCTCCAGCGTTTCCACGGCGAACAGTGGAATCAACCCGACCATGGAACGAATCTTCATTGGAAAATGCGCGCCATCCGGCAGCCGCAGCACGTCGTAGAAGAAGCCGTCCTCTTCGTTCCACAGTCCCGTGCCGTCCTGGCCGCGATGGCTCATGGCATGCGCTATATGAATGAAGTGCTCCCAGAACTTGCTGGCTACGTCTTCGTAGGCCCGGTCGTCCTTGGACAGCTCAAGCGCAATGGCCAGGAGATTCAAGGTGTACATGGCCATCCAGCTCGTGCCGTCGGACTGTTCGATGTAGCCGCCGGTGGGCAGGGGGGCACTGCGATCGAACACACCGATGTTGTCTAAGCCCAGAAATCCTCCTTGGAAGATGTTCATGCCGCTGGCGTCCTTGCGGTTGACCCACCAGGTGAAATTCAGCAGCAGTTTGTGAAAGACACGTTGTAGAAACTCGCGGTCGCCTTTGCCGCGACGCTTCTTCTCGACCTTGTAGACTCGCCACGCCGCCCAGGCGTGGACCGGCGGGTTCACGTCGCCAAAGGCCCACTCGTACGCAGGAATCTGGCCATTGGGGTGCATGTACCATTCGCGCAGCATCAGAGTCAGTTGCTCCTTGGCGAAGTCCGGATCCACCAGCGCAAGCGGAATACAGTGGAACGCCAGGTCCCATGCCGCGTACCACGGGTACTCCCACTTGTCGGGCATGGAGATGACGTCTCCGTTATGCATATGCGTCCACTCGTGATTGCGGCCGTTTAGGCGCTCCGGCGGTGGGAGAGGATTGCCCGGGTCACCTTCGAGCCATTGCTTGATGACATAGTGATAGAACTGTTTCGACCAAAGCATGCCCGCGACGGCCTGACGCATGACGTTCTTTGCGTCCGAAGCAAGGCTCGGCGGGGTCACGGTGGCGTAGAACTCATCGGCTTCCCTGCGACGTTCGGCAAAGATGAGATCGAAGCTTGAACTGAAGGGTCGGCTCGCGGCAGAGGCCATCTCTTTGTCAGTGAGCCGAAGGTTTACCACGATAGCCTGGCCGGGCCCGATCTTAAGTCGATAATGACCAGCCACTTTGGTCCCCGATCCCTCGGCGTTCACCGCTTCCTTCGCGCCGTGCACGATGTAGTCGTTGATTCCATCCTTGACGTGAGATGAAGCGTTGTCCGCGCCGAAGAGACGGCGATTGTTGGTCTCGTTCTCCGTGAAAAGCGGCTCGGGGTTCCCTCTACAATAAAGCCATCGGTTACCGTAATATGGGTGGTGCAGCTCTATGGAGATGACGCCTTCGACCGGCTCACTTCGGCGTAACCAAGGCCGTTGCGGCTTCGCATTCCAGGACCAAGTGTTGCGAAACCAGAGCGTCGGCAGCAAGTGAAGCTCCGCGGCTTCGGGCCCGCGATTGATCGCCTCGATCCGGATCAAAATGTCATCCGGCGAGCCCTTCGCATATTCTACGAAGACATCGAAATAGCGGTTCTCGTCGAAGATGCCGGTGTTGATAAGCTCGAACTCTAGCGCGTTCTTCCCGCGCCTGCGGTTCTCTTCCACCAGCTGCGCGTAGGGGAATTCGCCCTGCGGGTACTTGTACAGGTATTTCATGTAGGAATGCGTCGGCGTTGAGTCGAGATAGAAATAATACTCTTTCACGTCTTCGCCGTGATTGCCCTCGCTACCGGTGAGGCCGAAGAGGCGTTCTTTGAGAATCGGATCGCGGCCGTTCCAGAGCGCCAAGGCGAAGCAGATGTACTGGTGCTTGTCCGAGATCCCGGCGAGACCGTCCTCACCCCAGCGGTAGGCGCGGCTGCGGGCCTGATCGTGAGAAAAGGAATCCCACGCCGTTCCGTATGGGCTATAATCCTCGCGGACTGTGCCCCATTGCCGCTCTGACAGATAAGGACCCCAGCGCTTCCAGTTTGCCTTCCGCTCCCGGTCTTCCTGCAGTCTGAGTTCTTCTTTAGTCACAACGTTTCTCCTACCTACGGTGGTTAGTGGGGCAGAGGAAAGCCAGCTGGTTGTATTCTCATTACCGGATCACCTCGGCACCTGAGGTGCTTACATCCTTAGATGCCGCTCGCGAGCGAGAGGATGCGCGGATTTCTTTCCTTTCAGGGACCGCAAGAACAATGCGGTCCAGGCGGAGCACCTCTCCCAGCGACCAGGCCTGAAAGGGGCAGCCGCGGGGCGTGTGCGGTGGATCGCCGTCCGCAATCTCTGAGACATGGCCGAGCCCAGCGTTGTTTAGGTGTTCCATTATTGGCATGAGGAAGCGCGTTCGGGCTTCGCGCTTAGCGTCGTCGCTCTCGCCATGAACCCGGACCCAGGCCTCGACAAACGGACCGATGAGCCAGGGCCAGACGGTTCCTTGGTGGTAAACGCTGTCGCGCTCCCGCACACCGCCTTCATACCGGGGCGCATATCCGGGCTCTTCGGGTGCCAGCGAGCGGAGACCGAGGGGAGTCCACAGCCGCTGAGTCACGGCCTCGACGACTCTCTTTGCGCGTTCGCCTGCAATGAGTGGGATGGGGAGCCCGCCGAGTGCGAGAATCTGATTCGGCCTGAACAAGCCATCGACCTTGCCGGGTTGGCGGTCGACATCGACGACATCGTACAGGAAACCGCTTTGTTCGTTCCAGAAGCGCGCGCCAAAACTTTCTCGGCCGCGCGCAAAAGGCTCTTTCCAGCGCTCCGAGAATTGGCTGGCGATCCAGAGGGCATTTAACCAGAGCGCCTGGACCTCGACCGGTTTTCCTGTTCTTGGCGTCACTACCCAGTCGCCGATTTTCGAGTCCATCCAAGTAAGTTGAACACCGGGAACACCGGCGGCGAGAAGGCCATCCTGGTCCATGTGAATTCCAAAACGCGTGCCCTGCGAGTAGCCGGTGAGGATGGCTTCGACCGCTTGCTGCAGCGTTTTTTTCAGCCGTTGCAAAACCATTCCTGCACGATCTTGCATCGCTTGCAGGAAGTCATGGACTGCGATGATGTACCAAAGCGAGGCATCGACGGAGTTGTACTCGGGTTGGTCGCCCTGGTCAGGAAAACGGTTGGGAAGCATCCCTTCCGACACGACACCAGCCCACTCCAGAAGAATATCCCGGGCATCATCGAACCGCTCCGTGGCAAGACACAGACCGCGCAACGAAATGAACGTGTCGCGTCCCCAATCGGTGAACCAGGGATAACCCGCGACAATGGTTTTGCCTCTCCCGCGTTTGACCAAGTAAACATCCGCCGAGCGATCCAGAGCTAAGGAGAATTTCTGCCGCCGCCGAAGCTCCGCGCGACGCAGATCCGCCGCCAGCTTTTCCGGAGGATCGTTCACTGTTAACAAGCCGTTTTCAAACCCCTCAGCCGCTAGGATGCAGACTGCCTCCTCGCGGGCGAGATCCCAGCTGAATACTCCTGGCGCGGCGAGATCTTCGGTAAAATCGAGACCCCGGGCGCGCTCTTGCTCATAGAGAAAGTTACGGTACCAGTCGGGTTGATGGAGATATTCACCGTTGGAAAGGACGATGATTCCGGGAAGACCGGAGTAGGGGTGCCACACGATACGTTTTCCCTGGATCTCGGGCTCGAACTGAAAAGCGCCATTCTCGTGATGCATGGAGTGGTAATCCCGGCCGGAGAGAAAAGGCCTGAATGAAAGAATCGGTTTCCTTTTCGAAGTGATAAGATGCCACGCGAGTACTGTGACCGAAGCGCCGTTGCGGGCGAAAAGCTCAAACTGAATTTTTGTCCCGTCTTCCAGCGAGTAGATCCACTGCGGCCAAGGGTCGGCTTTGAATTGCTCTATTCTTCGAGCGCCGTCCGGGTGCATGACATCCGGGTTGTATAGCTGAGACGAGAGGGAAAAAGTTCCGCCTTCTGTGTCGAGCCACGCGTCGAATCCATTGACGAGAACAACCCGCCCCGAGGGAGGCTTCGTCGCGGTAAGGAGAAGGGCGTGATAGCGCCTCGTTCTAATGCCGGAAACAGTGCCGGAGGTGAAGCCGCCGAGCCCATCCGCTTCGAGCCATTCGTCATTTTTCATCTTGGCCAAATCATTAATCATAAGCCTTCCTTCGCCGAGCCCGAGCTATTTCTCGATCAACTGGAGCGCGTGACCGTCAGGATCGCGCACTAGAAATCCTTTGTTGATTCCCAGGGCTCGGTCTGGAATTGTCGTGACGCCGGGCGAAACGAAACGGGCGCGTCCGGCCTTTAGCTTCTCGGCCGCCGCGTCGGCGCGGCCAACCCTCATCGCCGTTTGCCAGTGCCACAAGTCGTTCGCGCGCGTATCCGGCGGCGTGGGGCGGCCGTCGCGTGGCGTCAAGTAGTCCAGAAACTCGACTCCGGGACCAGACTGGGCCCTGAGCCCGCTGATTCGCACCCTCGATCCAAACACATTATTGAGATGTTCCTGTTCGGTACCGTAGTTTTCGCTCTCGCCGGCAAGATTCATTCCCAGAATATCGCGGTAGAACTGTAAGCTGCGTTCCGTGTCCGATACCGCGATCGCCGTGTGATCGATGCCCAAAAAAAGACGCCCGTTTGTTTGTTGCCACTTTGGATTGCCTTTGCCCGGGGGAAAGTAGATGAGCTCCAGATTGTGGCCGTCCGGATCCTTGAAGTAGAAAGCCTTGATGCCGGCCGCCGCCTTGTTCCAATCGGGAATACGCTGCGGGCCGGTGGAGGTGTGCTGTACTTTATGAGCGCGCAGCTGCTGGTAGGCCTTATCCATGTCGCTCACGACAATGGCGATGTGTTGGAACCATTGATCGTTGCTGCGCGAGTCTACGGGAATCGGCCTGCCTTTGGGCGCGAGATATTCGGTTAATTCGATGATTTCACCGCCTAGCTTCATGCGGACGATTTGCATTCTTGCCCCGAAGACTCCCTGAAGCCGCTCGTACTCGCTGCCCGCGACTTCGATATCTGAAACTTTTTCAAACGACAGCACTTTGGAGAAGAATTCCACCGAACGGTCCATATCCGAGACCGTCATTCCCACCGTATCGACGGACTTCACGAGCTGCGCAAACGCTGTGTTCCACGCGCCAGCGAGCACGCTAACGAACACGAACACGCTTACAAATCTTCTAATGCCTGCCACCTGCTGCCTGTTGCCTTCTGACTCCATTCTTTTGCCTTCCTACTTCATCCTTTGAATCAGATGGTCTCCCACCCGCAGCGCATTGGCCATGATGGTGAGAGCCGGATTCACCGCGCCGCTGGAACAGAAAATGCTGCCGTCGACGACGTAGAGATTGTCCACATCGTGCGCCTTGCAGTTGGCGTCGAGGGCGCTGGTCCTAGGATCGTTGCCGAAGCGAACCGTGCCCACCTGATGCGCCACACCTGCCAGGGGAATTCGCTGACCGACGTACAGGTTCCGAGCGAACAGTCCCTCGTGGCACTCGTGGCCGTGAACCTTGCACTTGGTCTGCTGTTGCATCAGATCTTTTAGCCTTGCTATGAGCCGCTTGTGGCCTTCCTCGTTGTTGGGTTGGTAACTCAGGACGATACCGCCATTGGAGTCTAGCGTGACGCGGTTGTTGGGATCGGGCAGGTCCTCTGAGGTCAGCCAAAAGTCGAGCGAGTGCTTTGCCATTAGGTCGAGCGTCCAACCGGGCGTGAGGGCCGGGGCGCCGCTCTTCAGCGTCTCGCCGTCGAGTTTGCCGACAAAAGAAATATGGCCCATCGGATAGGTCCAGTCTGCGCTGCCGAAGTAGAAATCGTTCACGGAAAGCGATTTCTGAAAAATGGTCGGATTGGGACATTTCGACAGCGCCATGAGGACGGAGTTGACGTGGCCCATGTAGTGGCGCCCGACGACGTCTGAGCTGTTGGCCAAACCGTTGGGATGTTTGTCATTGGCGGAGCGGAGCAGCAAGGCCGCAGAATTGATGGCGCCGCAAGACGCGACGACGATGTCAGCCGAAACTTCCTCGCGACTGCCATTGTTCTTGATGATCACTTTGCTGATCTCGCGGCCGGATGGATTGGTTTCAAGCCGTTCGACGTAAGAGTTAGTCTGGAGCGTCATGTTGGCATGTTCAAGTGCCGGATCGACGGCACACACCTGTGCATCGGATTTAGCACTGACGAGGCAGGGGAATCCATCGCAAGTCTCGCAGCGGATGCAGCGGCTGGCGTGCGGGTCTTTTTCGTTGAGCATCACGCCCAGCGGCGTGTGAAATGGGCGCAGGCCGAGCCGTGCGAAGTCATCAGATAGTTGTTGGATGCGTGGCTCGTGGCTGACCGCCGGGTGAGGGTAGGGAGCGCCTGCGGGCGGTTCAGCGGGATCTTCACCGCGTTTGCCGTGCACGTGATAGAGCCGCTCCGCCTCAGTATAATAAGGTTCTATGTCTTCGTAACGAATCGGCCAGGCCAGAGAGAGGCCGCCGTGATGGTGAATCTCACCGAAGTCTTCTTTCCTGAGACGGAACAGCGCGGCGCCGTAGAATTTCGTATTGCCGCCGACGTAGTAATTGGTATGCGGATGGAGCTCTTTGCCGTCCTTGTCGTGCCACATCTCTTTGGTCTGGTACTTTCCTTCAAGGTTTACGGCACGGGGATTCCAGTTGTCTTTCTCGCGCGGAACGTAGCCGCCGCGTTCCAGGAGCAAGATGCGCTTGCCGGTGGGAGCCAGCTTATGAGCCAAGGTGCCGCCGCCGGCGCCGGTGCCGATAATGATCACATCGAAATGGTTTTGCGTGGCCATCTTGATACTCCTTTCTCAGGCAGCGAATGGTTGTTTTGTCGCGCTTACGCGGGGAGCGGTTACCGCCTCGTTAGTCTTGAACTGAACGAGGTCCTTGGAAAAGAACAGATCGAGGGTCCAGCCCAAAGCCACTCGCACTTTCTTCTCCAGGCGTGGCAGCTTGCTCAGGTAAATAGTGCGCCACAGCCACCAGGCAATGAATCCGGAGAAGTTGACGCCCATGATGTTCGCCACTCCGGTTCGCCTGCCGATGGCGGCAAGCTGGCCGATGGTGGAGAAAACGAAGGGGTGTTTTGCCGTCCCTCGAAGGGTCGCGACGATGTTGCGTGCCAGCACCTTTCCTTGGCGCAGCGCGTGTTGAGCCGTCGGTGGATAAAGCTTGCCGGATTTCGGATCGCGAATCGCCGCGCAATCTCCCAGCGCCCACACGCCAGGCCAGCCGGGAATTTCCAGGGTCCCGTCGACGATCAGCTTTCCTTTTTCCTTTGGACACGGCAGCGCCGCCAGCAAGGGGTTCGGCGCGCTGCCGGCCGTCCAGATGAGCGTGTTTGTTTTAATGAGCGTTCCGTCGCTTAGTGTTACACCGCTCTCCGACGTGGAAGCCACGGCCGTTTTGAGCCGAATCTCAACTCCGCGCTTGGCAAGCTTTTCATGGGCGTAACCGCCTAAGCTGCCTTCAAGTTCCGGCAAAACGGCAGGTCCGTATTCTACCAGGACGACCCGGATCATCTCTCCAGTGAGGTTCGGGTAGAACTTCACGGCCTCGCGCAAGAAATCATTTACCCCCGCGACCGTTTCCACGCCGGCGAAACCCGCTCCCGCGACGACGATGGTTAGAAGGGATTCGCGGAGCGCCGGACAGCATTCGAAATCGGCTTCGTCCAGGTGCTCGATGAGCCGGCTCCGCAGCGCAACGGCATCGTTGAGCGATTTCATCGTCAGGGCGCGCTCTTCAACTCCGGGGAGGTTCAAGAAATTGGCGACCGAGCCGAGAGCGATAACCAGATGGTCGTAGGGCTACTCATGTGCGTGCTGCCCCTCACCGTGGGAGACGGCGACTTTCTTTGCGTTAAGATCAATGTTTTCGACATTGCCGACGAAGAACTGAGTTTGCCTTAAGAGCTTACGGATCGGGTTCACGATGTCCGTCGGATCGAGATCGCTGGCGGCCACTTCATGCAGCATCGGAGTGAAGAGAAAAAAGTTATCGCGGTTCACCAGCGTGATCTCGACACCGGAATTCGCGCTGAGACTTTTTTCCAATTCGAGGGCCGTATAGAGACCACCGAAGCCGCCCCCCAGGATCACAATGTGCTGTTTCATTAAATATCCCTTTGCGGCGTGCTGGATTTAGCTCTTCAGTGAGCCAAGGGTAGCCGCGCCGAAGTTAACGCCGAAACGGGCGCACCAGATGCTGACCGACTTGTATTTGTTCAGGTCGGCGTCCGCCGGCACTTCGTAGTTCTGATCACCCTTGTTTCCCTTCAGTGAACCGAGATCGATGAAGCCGGCCTGCTTCACTGTGGCATTGTCCTTGGCCACTTCTGCGGCTACCAGGTAGACATGCACGTCGGGACCGTTGGAAGTCTCGAAGTTGCTGAGACGGAGAAGACGCTTGCCATCAGGAAGTTGATAGACGGCCGCCAGACCTTTCGTTTCGTGGGCGAGCCCGCGAAAGTCACCCTGCGATAGAACCGTCGGACCAGTCGGTGCCATGGCGAGCGTAGCGGCGCCGAAGTTGACGCCGAAGCGGGCGCACCAGATGCTGACCGACTTGTATTTGTTCAGGTCAGC
>JAHKKJ010000548.1 GCA_020027655.1 Deltaproteobacteria bacterium
TTCAGTCGAGAATCCGCAGCGGAAATTCGGCCATCTTTGCCGGTGGTCTTAGAGTTCGCTGCCGAATCTAACTTGAGGCCGCACCATTCCATGTTTTGGCAGATCTTTTCACGAACCACCGGCGAATTCTCGCCGATACCGCCACTGAAAATGACGGCTTCCGCGCCACCCACGACTGCCAAATAAGCGCCAAGATACTTCCGCGCCCGATAGCAGAACACGTCGACGGCGAGCCGCGCGCGTGGGTTGGCATCGTACGCCGCCATCAACTCCCGCATGTCATTGGAGAGTCCCGAAATACCCAGCAACCCGGAGCGCTTGTTGAGCCAGTGCTCTACCTCGGCAGCGTCTACTTTCTCCTCATAGGCGAGATAACTCACCAGCGCCGGGTCCAAATCGCCGGACCGTGTTCCCATCACCAACCCTTCGAGGGGCGTGAAGCCCATCGACGTATCCAGGGATTCACCGCCGCGAATGGCGCAGGCCGAGCAGCCGTTGCCTAAATGAATCGTCACGACGTTGACTCGTTCCTTAGCCGTTCCCGTCTGCTCGCCGTAGCGTAAGACTGAATATTGGTGCGCAAGCCCGTGAAAGCCGTAACGTCGAATATGGTGCTTCGTAGACAGCTCGTGAGGGATTGCATACATCGACGCGTGTTCCGGTAAGGTGCGATGGAAAGAAGTATCGAATGCCGCGACCATCGGCATCTCGGCGCTGAGCACTGATCGGGCGGCACGGATGCCACTCACGCTCGCCGGGTTGTGCAGCGGGGCGATCTCGCAAAGCGCGTCGAGGGCATCGATCACCTGCTCATCGATGCAAACGGATCTGGTGAACCGGTCGCCGCCGTGAACGACCCGGTGCCCCACCGCATCGAAGACCCGAAGTTGGGGGTGGGAACTCAACCATTCAATGACTTTACCGACCGCTTCCTCATGGTCACGAACCGCTGCCGACTCCTGCTTCTCAGTGGAACCAACTGCTTCAAATCGAACCGATGACGCGCCGCCTATCTGGTCGACAATGCCACGCGCCAGCTTGACGTCGTCGGCGGTCGACTTTGGCGCTGCTGCCATCTCGATAAGTTGGAATTTGAGCGTTGAACTGCCGCAGTTGAGTACCAGAATCTTCATCTCGCCGTCTGCAGCCCCCCGTAAGCACCATGGCCGGCACCACTTATATTCATTTCTCTATCTTGCCTTCAAGATCGTTGCTTTTGCCGGCACTTTTGCGTCGAGACTCGACGTCACACGAATTCGCCATTCAGGTGGGCACGCCCAGGCGAGGGAGCACCCAACGCATCAACACGATGTATGCTGCGAAGAACGCAATGAACCACAACCAGTCAAGCATAAACGTTATTTCCTCATCTGCAATCAATGATTGGTGATCCGGCCGTCCGTCATATGATAGACACGATCAAAGCCTTCGATCATTCTTTCATCGTGCGTAACCACGATGACCGCAGCACCTTGCACGCGTCCCAGTTGCCGGAGCAGATCCATCACCGCCTTACCCCGCTCCGTATCCAGCGCCGCCGTCGGCTCATCCGCCAGAATCACCGCCGGATCGTTGATGACGGCGCGGGCCACGGCAACCCGCTGCTGCTCTCCGCCCGACAACGTGGCGGGATAGGTTTCCGCGCGATGGCCGAGTTCGAGACGACTGAGCAGTTTATTCGCGCGCGCCATTGCCTCACGCCTGGAGATTCCGTTGAGGGTCAGCACGAGCGCGATGTTTTCCACAGACGTCAAAAACGGAATAAGATTGTAAGCCTGAAAGATAATCCCCATGCGCTTGCGCCGTAGTTGGCGGTCATCGGTCAGCACCCGCGCGCCTTCAAAGACCACATCGTTGCCAATCGCGACGTATCCGGTCGTCGGCGGATCGATGAGCGAAAGTGCCCGTAGTAATGTTGTCTTGCCCGATCCGCTCGGACCCATCAGCGCCACAATCTCTCCCGCCTCAACGGCAACATCCGCGTCCTTCAGCGCCACGACCTGGCCGTCTCCCTGGCCGAAAATTTTGCTGAGTTTTTCTCCGACCACCGCAGGCATCACGCACCTCCTCCCATTGCGGTTGTCGGATCGATACTAAGAGCCCGCCGGATACCCACGATGCTCGCCAATACACAAATAGCCACAACAATGCCGAACAGGACATACTGATCGAAAGCCAGGATCGCGACCCGGCGGGGAAAATATTCGTAGACCAGGTTGATCAGCACCGCACCGAATCCGTATCCCAGCAATCCCAGCGCCAGCGCTTCCTGCAGTATCAAACTACCGATCTTCACATTCGGCGCCCCGATAATTTTGAGTGTGGCGATGTCGCGGGTCTTCTCCATCGTCATGGTGTAAATGATCAGAGCGATAATAACGGTCGAGACCGAAAGCAGGATGATCCTGAAGAGCAAAATTTGCTGGCGCGCCCGTTCGATGACGTTCTTGGCCAGGACATCTTCCTGTTCCGCCGTGGTCATCGCGCGGTAGTGATTCCACCGTTCCATACGCTTGGCAACTGCATTCGGCTCGGCCCACGGCTCGAGCCGCACCAGAATCGCATTCGCCAGATTCGTGTTTTGCAGTATCGGAGCGAGCGATGCGGCAGAAAGACTGGCGAGGGCCGGATTCGCCCCCAGACCGGCCTGCAGCCGCGCCCGCTCGTTGCGAACCGCTTCGTTGGCCTTGAGAAACTGAAGCTCCTGGGCATCCTGAAGCGATACATAGGCCGTCGAATCGCCGGAGCTCGAAACAATGCCTTCGGTCAAGCCGACCACGGTGAACGTGACTCTTCCCATCGGCAGGCGCGCGCCGATGGGAATCCCAGCCTTGCGATCAAGCACCATTTCGTAGCGGCTCGCCGCCAGCGGGCGGCCCGCGGCTACGGCAGGCGGTGCTCCGAGATTACCCGGGCGGTAGCCGATCATCTGTACCCGGACCGATCTGCTTCCATAGTCAAGCTGAACCGACTGAAACGCAATCGGACTGGCTTCCCGCACGCCCGGCACAGCGCGCACCACTCGGTAAAGATCGTCCGGGATGCGCGATGTTTCAGCAAAGGGCCCGTTGGTGTCTTTTTGGACCACCCACAGATCAGCGCCCGGAGCGCGCACAATACTAAGGGCGTCTTCCACCATCCCGCGATAAATTCCGCCCATCGCCATAACGGTCGCAAGCAACAATCCAAGACCAAAGGCGGTCAAAAGAAACCTGCCGAAGCGGTATTTTACGTCTCGAATGGCGAGATTCATGGCTATTACTTTTCCGCCACGACCAGCTCTGACCCTCGAGTCGAAGTGACTACGCGGCGCCCCTCGTTCTTGAGATCAGCCAGCTTTCCCGGAGCGATGACTACTAGGTCACCGACTGAGAATCCTTGAACGACTTCTATCCACCCGGCAGGATCCACCGAACCGAGCCGTGCGCGCCTGAAGCGCAAGCGGTCATCCACAACCGTCCATGCCCCCGATCCGGTAGGGGACTGCACCACCGCAGCCAATGGCAACGCGATGGCTCTTCTCGCGGCTGGCCGAATGGTCGCTTCTGCCTGCTGGCCGAGAGTCAGACCTTCAGGCAGCTCATCAAAGCTTATGTCGACTGTAAGCTGCTCGGTGACACGATCACTTTCGCGCCGGACTCTGACGACCTTGCCGCGAAAAGCCCGGTCAGGCCTTGAGCGCAGCGATACGTCAGCTGTGTTACCCACTGCAATCGGGCCTGCTTCACCTTCATCAACATAGACCGTGGCCCAGATGGTGCGTGGGTCGGCGAGCTTGAGAATCGGAGTGCCGGGATTGACCGCCGCTCCTGATTC
>JAHKKJ010000549.1 GCA_020027655.1 Deltaproteobacteria bacterium
CGGGCTCTCAACCGAAAATCCCAGCGCGACAGAAAGCGCGGCACACAGGGCATAGACGATAAATACGGCTCTGAAGCCGACATTTTCCGTCAGTATGCCGCCAAGCAACGGACCCAAGGCGAGCCCTAAATAGTTAACGCCGTGAAAACCGCTCAGGACTCGGCCGCGTTGGTCCGGGCGCGCCATATCGATGCCGGCCATCTCCCGAGCCATAACCCAGACGCTCTCTGCGACGCCGATCAAGAAGACCAGCGCCAGAATTATTCCGAACCAGGGAATGCTTGCGGCAAGTAGCCCGGCGATGCAAGCCAAGGCTGGGCCGGCGATCAGCGCCGAGCGGGCGCCTAAGCGGTCGAGCACCGCGCCGCCTATCGGAAGACCGACGAATCGTCCAAGCCCCGAAGCCGTAACGATTTGCGCCGCTGTCCCCAGGGAAATTTCAAAGGCCACCGCTAATACCGGAATGGCGGGAACGATCATCGCCCACATCCCTGCCAGCAGGGTGCTGGTGTAAAGGATGACGAGTCCACGGACTGTGGGACTGGAATTTAGTGAAAAGTTCATGCGCGGTTTGTGGTTTGAGATAGGTCGTTCGGGGTCGGCTCAACGTGGGAGGAAGGCCGGAGCGCTATTTTTCTCCCCGCGCTCTAGACTGTCAGGTTGCTGAAAAATTTTGTTTGCAGGCTTCTAAAAGTCCGCATTCCCCGGCGTGCGCGGGAAGGGGATGACGTCACGGATATTTTTGAGGCCGGTGAGATACATCATCATTCTTTCCAATCCCAAACCGAAGCCGGAGTGGGGGACGGAGCCGTACCGGCGCAGGTCGAAATACCACCAATACGCTTTTTCATCCAATCTGCTGTCACGGAGCCGTTGCAGGAGCACATCGTGGCGGTCCTCGCGCTGGCTGCCGCCGATGATCTCGCCGACTCTCGGAACCAAAACGTCCATCGCCCGCACGGTTTTGTTATCGTCATTGACGCGCATGTAAAAAGCTTTGATGTCCTTCGGGTAGTCCGTAACGATCACCGGTTTTTTGAAAAGCTCTTCTGAGAGAAACCGCTCGTGCTCGGTTTGCAAATCACTGCCCCACTCCACGGGAAACTCCCAAGTTTTTCCGGATTTCTTGAGCTCTTGAATCGCGTCGGTGTAGGTAATATGGCCGAATTTAGATTCCGCGACATGCTCCAGTGTGTTGAGTACGGTTTTTTCGATGCGCTCATTAAAAAACTCGAGATCTTCGCGGCAGTGGTCCAGGACATAGCGAATGATGAACTTCAAGAACTCCTCCGCCAGGGCCATATTGTCTTCCAGTTCGTAGAAGGCCATCTCCGGCTCGATCATCCAGAACTCGGCCAAATGGCGCGGCGTGTTGCTATTCTCCGCCCGAAACGTCGGGCCGAACGTGTAGACCTTTGAGAAAGCGAGGGCGAAGATCTCCCCTTCTAACTGCCCGCTTACGGTGAGATAGGCGGGGCGGCCGAAAAAGTCTTGCTGCCAGTTGACGTTGCCGTCGGCGGTGCGCGGCGGGTTCGCCATGCTCAAGGAAGTTACGTTGAACATCTGCCCCGCGCCTTCGCAGTCGGATGTCGTGATGATGGGCGTTTGAACGTAAATGAAATCGCGTTCCTGAAAAAAAGTGTGGATCGCATGTGTGAGGGCATTGCGAACGCGAAACGCGGCGCCGAAAGTGTTGCTTCGCACTCGCAGATGACCGATCTCGCGGAGAAACTCCAAGGTATGTCCTTTCTTTTGCAGAGGATAGGTCACAGGGTCCGCAGTGCCGTATACTGAAATTGCGCTGACCTTGAGCTCCACCGCTTGTCCCTTAGCCGGAGATTCAGCCAGCACTCCTGACGCTGCGATACTGCTTCCCGTGGTGACCTGCTTCAGTGTTTCGTCCAGCACGACGCCGGCATCGACCACAAGTTGCATGCTCTTGAACCGGGACCCATCGTTCAACTCGATGAAAGTCACGCCCTTGGAATCCCGGCGCGAGCGCACCCAGCCACGTAATGTGACTTCGGTTCCCACCGTCAGTGAATAAGCCTGCTTGACCGAAAAATACTTTGAGTTCATGGGGCCAAGTATTCAACAATGGACGGAGATGTCAACCGATGACATTCATTCGATAGACGTCTGTAGGGTGCCGTTCGTTTCTAAGTAGCCCGCTTTTTAGTATTCTCTTGGCAAGTGCGCCAATTGGGGCTAATGCACTCGCAGGACAGCAGCCGTCGATATCCGTGGCAAAGGAATTATTAAGTAAAGTTTCACACCGGCCCTGGCCGCTCCCGCCAAAGCCCTGGATCCTGGCCATGCGTTGGCACGACCTGCTTTTTCTTCACTGGCCGGTTCGTCCTGAATTGATTCGGCCATTGATTCCTCGAGGCCTCGAGCTCGATACCTTCGACGGCAGCGCTTGGCTCGGCGTTGTCCCTTTCCGAATGACCGGCGTACGGCCGCGCTATTTTCCTCCGTTTGCCGGATTGGCTTTCCCGGAGATGAACGTTCGTACGTATGTGTGGACTCCGGGCAGAAGCGGCGTTTGGTTCTTCAGCCTCGACGCAACAAATTGGCTTGCGGTTAGAGCCGCTCGAGCTTGGTATGGGCTACCCTACTATGATGCCCGAATGAACGTGCAGTTAGAACAGGAAACCGTTCACTATCACAGCCGCCGCGTCGATAAAAAAAGCACTCGCGCGGAATTTCACGCCTCTTATAAACCCACCGGTGAAGTATATCGCTCCGCGCCGGGGACGCTCGACCGGTGGTTGACCGACCGATATTGTCTTTACGCGGTGGACCGCCGTGGGCAGTTGCGTTACGGAGACATTCATCATCTGCCCTGGCCGCTGCAACCCGCGGAAGTGGAATTGCGCGTCAACACGATGACGAACCCACTCGGCATTAAGCTCCCGGACACCGCGCCTCTGGCGCATTTTGCTCGTTACCTCGAGGTAATTGCCTGGCGAGCTACGCCTCTGGTGTCAAGCGCGTTATGAATGAAGAGAGTAAATTCAATCGACTTTCTAGTTATCAAAAAGAAATGACGTATACTAACTCATAGCCCTGTCTGGTCGCAGGAGAATCGCTACGAAAATAGGACTTCAAGTTCCGTCCTTCACCTGGCCCGGCGGACCCGCAAGATTGGCGCCGGTACTTCAGCGGATCGGCCAGACGGCCGAGGATGCGGGTTTTGCGAGCCTGTGGGTAATGGATCACTTTTTCCAGATAGAGATGGTTGGAAAAGTTGACGAGCCGATGCTCGAAGGCTATAGCGCGCTGAATTTTTTTGCAGCAGTGACGAAACGGGTGCGCCTAGGCACTCTCGTAACCGGGGTTATCTATCGCTACCCGGCTATTCTCACAAAGACCGTTACCACACTCGATGTTCTTTCCGGCGGACGAGCTTACTTGGGAATCGGCGCCGGCTGGTATGAGCGCGAAGCGATCGGCCTTGGCGTTCCTTTCCCTCCTCTCCGGGAACGCTTCGAGCGCTTAGAGGAGACGCTGCAGATTGCCAAACACATGTGGTCCGGGAAGACCACGGCGTACAGCGGCAGATACTACCAGCTCGCCGAGCCGCTCTGCGTTCCGCCGCCGCTTTCCAAACCTCATCCGCCGATTCTCGTGGGCGGCGCCGGAGAGAAAAGGACCTTGCGACTGGTGGCCCAATACGCGGATGCTTGTAATCTCTACGCCTTCGAGGGAGCCGATGCCGTTCGCGCTAAACTCGTGGTGCTGCGCCGTCACTGCGACGAAATCGGCCGCCCGTTCGACGA
This sequence comes from Deltaproteobacteria bacterium, assembly GCA_020027655.1. Classification (GTDB taxonomy): domain Bacteria; phylum Desulfobacterota; class Binatia; order UBA9968; family UBA9968; genus DAIRFP01. The sequence continues at coordinate 3,783 of JAHKKJ010000549.1, forward strand.
GATCGAACGGACTGCGATTGGTATGGTCGATAT
>JAHKKJ010000550.1 GCA_020027655.1 Deltaproteobacteria bacterium
CGAACCGCCTTCCGGGGTGCTCTGCCCCCAGACGTGGATATATTGCGACTGAGAGCCATCGCCGCCGGCTGCCACGACGATAATATCTTCCGGCGTATCCGTCACCGGAATTACGCTGTCGCGGGTCAGCTTCAAGTCCGGCCGGCGCTTTACCCTCTGGTTAAAAGTCTCTTCCGGCACTTCACTCATGCGATGACCCGCCCGCTCCCAAACAAACTTCTTCACGTCCGCCTTGCCAAAACTATCGCCGGCAATGATCCTCGCATGCTCCGGGCAGATCACCATCACTGCCTCCGGTCCCGAAGGTCCATCCATGCGGCGGGCGAAATTGGTGAGTATGCCTTCGCCCTTTGTACTGTCGAGATCGGAAGCACGCACCGAGCTATCGGCGCTAATAGCCGTCACCGTACTCGTGTCGGCGGCAAAGCCGCGCTCGACGTGAAACGGTTCCCATGGGCTCGCTTCTTCGTTTTCGGCAATGCAAAGACTGTATTTGCCTGGCCAACCGAGCGTCGCCTTACAGGTGGTTCCGGGATAGGAACCGCCGATGTTCCGCTGAATCAGGCGAACGCAACGGCCGATGGTGGCGTTAGCGCGCCAGCCTTCACCGAGAACATTTGAACCGCCATTGATATTGATCTGTTTTCGAATCGGACCGTGCACGATCAACATGATCGCTGGTCCGCCCGTGGTCGCTTGAAGCGCGTATAGATTTAACTTTGGGTCGGTCAAAGCCTCCGCCGCAGCGATAAGGACAGGCATATATTGAGGCAAACAGCCCGCCATTACCGCGTTGATGGCGATTTTTTCCACGGTTGCTGGCGCCCAACGAGGCGGCACAACACCGATCACGTCTTGCGGACTGCGCTTGACCGCGGCAAGCATCTGCGCCACTCGTTCTTCCGTGGGAGGAATGATCGGCAAGCCATCCGTCCAACCCTTCTCTTCGAAAAAGGCGTTTGCGGCCCAAAGATCGTCGGCAACTTCTATTCGCTCAGATTGAAGTGCGCTTACATCCATTGCGCTATACCTCAGCTGAAAAGTTCTGGTTCAAGGTTACAGGTTTCGGGTTTCAGGTGTCAGGAGTTCGTGGTTACTCTGAAACCTGACACCTGTTCTTGCATCTAGTCTTTCCGCGGCTCGACCAAGAGCTCTACCAGTTTATCAAAAGCAACGTCTGCGCGTTTGTTGACTTCTTCCACTTTCACCGTGCCGATCGGATGCTGAACGACCAGCACCGGGTGATCCGGCGCGCCAAACGCTTCTTTCTCTGATTTGGCCAAAGCATCGAAGGCGTGGGTGATTAAGGTCACGGCAAACCTGCCGCGCTTTTGTAGTTCTATGGAGTCGTGGATACTCCACGACGTGCACGAGCCTCAATCGCCAAGGCCACTGAGGATGAAATCGGACTGGGCCGCGAGCTCGTCTAAATACTCCTTGGGGGCACCCTGCTGTGCGCTGATCTTGCGGCGCGTGACAACCTTTCCGACATCCAATCGCTCTCTCAGCAGTTGCGCGAAGCGTTCCTCAAGCTTGTCCGCGTTGGGCTTGCTGTTATCCAGTAGCCCGACAACTTTTCCATTCAGATCGGCGAATCGCGGCAGCGCGGCTACGCGGGCTGCAGAAGTTTGCGCTTTTCCTTCGGGACTCAAAACAATCATGATTATTGTTCCTCCTTGATAGCAGACAACTTAAACCCACAACGCCCGGACTATAAATCGACGCCGGCACACCTGTCAAAGGTGCCTTGCTTTTTTCGGAGTTTTGTACAGACATCTTGAGTCGTCCCGAGCTGCCCTTTATATTCGTTATTGAAGCCCGTCGCTCTCAATGCCAAATTGAAAGGAGCCGGTGAACCATGAGGAAGAACCTATGGACCTGTGTCCCGGTAGTTCTATTTGTTTCAGGGATTTTAGCCACAGGCGGTAGTGTATCCGCCCATCACGGATGGAGCGGCTATGATTCGAGCAAGGTGCTTGAACTGAAGGGGACCATCGTGGAGTCAGGCTACGAGCATCCGCATGGTTTTGTCCGGCTCAAGGCGTCGGAGAAGACCTGGGTCGTCGTCCTTGCACCGCCGTCGCGGATGGAGGGAAGGCAGTTACCGCGCAAGAATCTGGCCTCTGGTACGGAGGTTATCGTGGTCGGCTATCCCAGTCGCACCGACCCTCAGGAGATGCGCGCGGAGCGCATTACCATTAACGGTCGGACGACGGAGCTCCGATGATCGTCCATCGGATTCGACAGGCTGTATGAAAAATACCCGACCACCCATCGACAGTGCTCAGGGCGATCGGCTAAATATTCGAAATCACATTCGTTGACCGTTCGTGCTGAGCCTCGTCGAAGCACGAATAGAAATTTTTCACATAGCCTGTCACTCGCGAGGACACAAACAATGCATCCACCAACCGGCCCGGCTTGGCTTGTCTGGCTGGAAACGACCGGCTTAGCGGTCGCCATGCGACAGTGGCTCTGGCTTTACCCTATTGTCGAGATCCTGCACATCATCGGCCTCGCCGTTCTCGTGGGTGCTGCGGCCTTATTCGATCTGAGGTTGCTCGGAGTATCGCGCACCCTACCGGTGACAGCTCTGGCGTCACATCTTCTCCCCTGGGCGCGGGCCAGCTTGCTCCTCATTGTGCCTTCCGGATTGATGATGTTCACTGCTCACGCCACCGAAATGGCGAGCAATCCGGCCTTCCAACTAAAACTTGTTCTGCTGGCGGCCGCAGCGCTTAACGCAGCGGCGTTTCATCTGCGAACGTTTCGAACGGTAGCGGCTTGGGATCATGGAGTATCCGCGCCTTCAGGAGCAAGAGTTGCGGCGATCCTATCGCTGTTACTCTGGAGCGGCGTTATTACCTGCGGCCGTTTATTGGCGTATCTCTGAAGACTCACAAAAATTGCAAAAAACCTTTTCGCCCTCACCGATGTTCTCTCTTTTCTTGGAGACTATGTCGTAATCGAGTTCATCGATTCGACAAGCGACCGCGAACGGTTGCCATCAAGGTGCTCTGAAAATCCGCCTTTTGTCCCCCTTTGAAAAAAGGGGGAATTTCTTACAGTGAGTTGTAATTCCTCACGATCCCATAGCAGTACCTCTCTTTGAAAAACTTTGAAAAAGAGGGGCTAGGGGAGATTTGCGTGCGTCAAAAGGCCAACAGCACATTGCGACACAATCTCCTTGCGGGAGAGAGTTAGAGTGAGGGGTAATGAAATTATTGTGCACCCTCACCTCTGTCCTCTCCCATCGAGGGAGAGGATGTCAGTAGGCGCCTGCCGGGTGAAAAATTGTCCAAGCGTTCCCCTTTTATCTGTGACTTCACCAGACACGCTCCCGCCCTGTTGCCAGGACCGGGAGAATTTCGGATCGAAGTCAAAAGATTTGACTTGGTCATTCCATCTGCGATAACTGTGGGCGCGAACAGAGATTGGAGAGAACGCAATGGAGTATCGCCAATTTGGAACCACAGAGTTCAAAGTTTCGCCCATGGGTGTTGGCTGCATGAGCATGTCCGGCGTCTACGGACCGGCCGACGATGCCGAGTCCATCGCCACCCTGCACCGCGCTTTCGATCTAGGAATTAATTTCCTGGACACATCGGCCAGTTACGGCAGCGGCCACAACCACGAACTGATCGCCAAGGCTCTCAAGGGCAGGCGTGAGCGGATCATTATTCATTCCAAGTCCGGCAGCCCGCGCAGCCCCGACGCCAGCGGCAATCGCAGCGGCAGCACACCCGAATATCTGACCCAAAATTGCGAGCAGAGCGTCAAGCGGCTCAACATCGACTGCCTCGATATATTTT
>JAHKKJ010000551.1 GCA_020027655.1 Deltaproteobacteria bacterium
GGTAAGGGACTGGCTTCGGCATCAATCGGGGCGTTGATGGAGAGCCGGGGGTTGAAGGTTACTTTGTTGAAGATGGACCCCTACATTAACGTCGATCCCGGAACCATGAGCCCGTTCCAACATGGGGAAGTCTACGTGACGGATGATGGCGCCGAGACGGATTTGGATTTAGGACATTACGAGCGCTATGTTTCAACCAACATGGGCCGGAAAAACAATTGTACGACCGGCCAAATCTACGAGACCGTCATCGCCAAGGAGCGGCGAGGCGATTACCTCGGCGGAACGGTACAGGTCATCCCGCACATTACCGACGAGATCAAACGGCGAATTCTAGCCGCATCCGAAGGTTACGATATTGCGATTGGCGAAGTCGGCGGAACGGTCGGCGACATCGAAGGGTTGCCTTTCCTGGAAGCGATCCGGCAGTTTGCTTGGGATTGGGGCCGAGAGAACGTGCTCTATGTGCACCTGACCTTGGTACCCTACATCACCGGTGGAGGCGAGCTTAAGACCAAGCCCACTCAACACAGCGTAAAGGAGCTGACGGGCTTGGGCATCCAACCCGATATCCTTTTGTGTCGAACGGACCGCTTCCTTGACCGAAAAATCAAAGCGAAAATCGCTCATTTTTGTAACGTAAAAGAGGAGTCGGTCATTACCGCTAAAGACGTGGAGTGGATCTACGAAGTGCCGTTGGTCTTTCATGAAGAAGGGCTTGATGCGCAGATCGTCGAGAAACTTCACATGTGGACGGGGTCGCCGAATCTTCAGAAGTGGCAAAAAACTATTCAGGTCCTGAACGGACCGAAATCTTCGGTGAAGATCGCCGTTGTTGGGAAATACATGAGCCTCAAGGAGTCCTATAAGAGCCTTTTCGAGGCTCTGGTTCACGGCGGTATCGCCAATGAGACGAAAGTTGAGTTGGACTGCATAGAGGCGGAAAAAATTGAAGAGGCGGGCGCTCCGGAACTTCTAAATCAAGCCGATGGAATCTTGGTGCCGGGTGGATTTGGCGATCGCGGCAGTGAAGGAAAGATAGAGACCATTCGTTACGCGCGGGAGAATCACATTCCGTTTTTCGGCATATGTCTCGGAATGCAGATGGCGGTGGTTGAGTTTGCGCGCAATGTTTGCGGGCTCGTTGGGGCCAATTCCAGCGAGTTCGATGCGAACAGTCCTCATCCGGTGATCCATTTGATGGAATCGCAAAGGAGTGTTGATGCCAAGGGTGGAACTATGAGGTTGGGAGCTTACCCTTGTGTGCTCCAGGATGACTCGTTGGCCTTGAAGGTTTACGGCCGCAAGAAGATTACCGAGCGCCACCGCCACCGTTATGAATTTAACAACGACTACATTGAACGCTTCACTACCAAGGGAATGGCGCTAAGCGGCGTGTCGCCTGACGGACGGCTGGTGGAGATCATCGAACTTAAAGATCATCCCTGGTTCCTGGGCTGCCAATTTCACCCGGAATTCAAATCGCGCCCGATGGATTGTCATCCGCTCTTTAAAGGCTTCATCAAAGCGGCCTTGCAAAATCGGCAAGCCCTCAGAGAAGTACCTCGGATCAAAGTCGCGCGTACCTGATCGTTGCGAGTTATCGGGTCTTTCTATCCATGAGCACCAAGCGCGTAAAAGTAGGCAATATCGAGATCGGTGCCGGGCGCCCCCTTGCGGTTATCGCCGGTCCCTGCGTGATCGAAAGTCGAGAGTCGGCCTTAAAACATGCCGCGTTGCTAAAAGCAGCCGCTGATCGGGTTGGGGTTCCCTACATCTTCAAATCCTCCTACGATAAAGCGAATCGTTCGTCGGTCGATTCCTATCGCGGACCGGGATTGGGCAAGGGCTTGGAAATTCTCGCCGAGGTCAAGCAAAGGACCGGGGTACCCATACTCACCGACGTTCATGAGAGAGAGCAGGTTGCGTCCGTGAGAGAGGTCGCCGATGTGCTGCAAATCCCCGCGTTCCTCTGTCGGCAGACAGACTTCGTTGTCGCGGTGGCTCAATCAGGGAAAGTGGTCAACGTAAAGAAAGGGCAGTTTTTAGCACCGTGGGATATCGGCAATATCGTCGACAAGATTCTCTCCGCCAACAACGATCAAATTTTGCTCACCGAACGGGGAGCTTCCTTCGGTTATAACAATCTGGTTTCCGACATGCGGTCGTTAGTGGTTATGCGAGAACTGGGATATCCTGTGGTCTTCGATGCAACCCACAGCTTGCAGCTCCCAGGCGGTTTAGGAAAAGCATCCGGCGGTGAAAGAAAATACATTGGCCCGTTGGCGCGCGCCGGTGTCGCGGTGGGTGTCGATGCGCTCTTTATGGAAGTTCATGAAAATCCCGACCAAGCACTCAGTGATGGTCCCAATTCGCTGCCATTGGGGGAGTTTGAAGGGGTGCTTCGGATCGTTAAAGAAATTGATGGCATCTTGAAACGGGAATTTGGGACGTGAACAAAACAGTCATCTTGCAGCGAGCGAAAGAGGTGCTGAACATCGAAGCGACGGGCATTGTTTCGCTGATCGATCGCCTCGACGATCGTTTTATCCAAGCCGTTGAATTGCTTTATAACTGTCGCGGCAAAGTGGTCGTGACCGGGCTGGGAAAATCTGGGCTCATTTGCCGCAAAATCGCCGCCACCTTTTCGAGCATGGGCACACCTTCTTTTTTCCTTCACGCCGGCGATGCTAATCACGGCGACATGGGGATGATCGTGGAAGGAGATGTTGTTCTGGCCATCTCCAATAGCGGGGAGACCGAAGAGATTCTAACGCTGATCCCCATTCTCAAGCGAATCGGTGTGAGGCTTATCGCCATGACGGGGAATCACGACTCGACTCTCTCCCGTGCGGCGGACGTCGTTCTCGATGCGGGCGTCACGGACGAGGCCTGCCCTCTGGGGCTATCACCGACGGCAAGTACCACCGCGGCACTCGCTCTGGGTGACGCCCTTGCGGTTATCCTCTTAGAGAAAAAGGGGTTCAAGGAAGAAGATTTTGCGCTGCGCCATCCGGGGGGAATACTCGGACGCAAACTGCTCCTACGGGTCGAGGATTTGATGCACCGGGATGCCGATGTACCGCTGGTAGACGAGGAAACTCTCATGAAGGAGGCCATCCTGGTTATAACCTCGAAGCGTTTGGGTATTACGGGCGTAACCGATAAACGAGGTGATCTGATTGGGGTCATCACCGACGGGGACTTGCGCAGGGGCCTGCAAGCCCATGGCGATCGTATCCTCAGTAAGAGAGCGGCAGAAATTATGACCTTAAAGCCGCGATCGATTGAGAAGGATGCCCTCGCGTCACAGGCTTTGGCAAGGATGGAAGAGAATGTGCCCCGCCCGATCACTTCGCTTTTTGTTGTGCAGAAACCCGCTGATAGGACGCCGATCGGGATCCTACATATTCACGACCTTCTCAAAGCCGGGATCGCTTAAGCAGCCCGTGAAGCACATCTCCCCCGGGGTTCAAAAGAAAGCAGCAAAAATAAAGCTAATCCTGTTTGATGTCGATGGAGTCCTCACCGACGGCGGCATCATCATCAACGATCGAGGAGTGGAAACCAAACGATTCGATGTACGCGACGGGCAAGGCATCACATTACTCATCCATTTCGGGATCAAAGTGGGCTTCATAACCGGACGTTACTCCAATATTGTCCGCCGCCGGGCGAAGGAACTAGGCGTAACGATTGTCTATCAAGGTGTGAAAAACAAGGCCGAGATCTATGATCGGATTAAACGGAAGACCGGACTGAAAGATGAGCAGATCGCCTATGTGGGAGATGATATATTGGATCT
>JAHKKJ010000552.1 GCA_020027655.1 Deltaproteobacteria bacterium
TCCGGACCATCGCCGGGCCGATTTTTCCAGCGCGGAGTGGATCCGTGCTACACCCGGCCTTAGGGTCGCCGTTCCCAACCTGCCCTATCTGGAGGAGATCATTCACCGGGAATTCCCGCGCGTGGAGATCGTACCGGTATCGGTCGATCGCGCCGTCGATTTCTTTACCGGGCGCATGGAGCGCATCGACGCACTCGTTTTCCCCGCCGAACGCGGCTCGTACTTCACCCTACTCTATCCGGCCTTCTCGGTTGCAGTGCCTCACCCGCTGGCGATTCGCTTCCCCCTCGCTTACCCGGTTGCGCGGCGAGACTTGGAGTTCGCACGCTTCCTCGGCATCTGGATCGACCTGCAGCGAAAGAACGGCACTGTCCAGGCGCTTTATGACCATTGGATCCTCGGGCGGGATGCGCAGCCCAAGCAACCCCGTTGGTCGGTGATTCGAAACGTGCTGCACTGGGTGAAATAAAGACTGGAATAGTGGAATACTGGAGTGATGGAGTAATGGAATGATGCTTTCCCAAAACCCAATTTTCCAACGTTCCAATATTCCAGTATTCCACAACTTTCTAAAATACCCCTGACATATCATCTCATTTCGGAGTAACCGCATGGTCAAGCTGAAAGAGTTTATCCGCGATCTGTGGACGTTGCTGCGCCCCTACTGGAGATCGGAGGAGCGCCGGAGCGCATGGCTGCTGCTCATCGCCAACATCGTGCTCACCCTCGCCATGGTCTATATGACCGTCCTGTTCAACCAGTGGTACAACCTTTTTTACAACAGCCTGCAGGATAAGGCCCAGGATGAGTTCTTCCGCCAGATTGGGCGATTTTGTGTGCTGGCCACGATTTTCATCGTGATTGCGGTGTACAGGATCTACCTGAACCAGATGCTGCAGATCCGCTGGCGGCGCTGGCTTACGGACCACTATCTCAAGGACTGGCTCACCGACCGCAACTACTACCGGATGCAGCTCAAAGGCAACGACACCGACAACCCCGACCAGCGTATCGCGGAAGACTTTCGGTTGTTCGTGGACGAGTGCCTCTCTTTAGGACTGGGCTTTCTCAACGCCGCCGTCACCCTGGGCTCTTTCGTCGGGATTCTCTGGTCGATATCCGGGCCCCTCGAGATTCCGCTCGGCGGCGCGACCTATGTCATCTACGGTTATATGGTTTGGGTGGCCATCGCCTACGCCATCGTGGGAACTTGGCTCACGCACAAGATCGGCAAGCCGCTCATCCCGCTCAACTTCAACCAGCAGAGATACGAGGCGGACTTCCGCTTCAACCTGGTGCGCTTCCGCGAGAACAGCGAGGGGGTGGCGCTTTATCGCGGCGAGGAAGACGAGCTGCGCGGCTTCCGTTCCCGTTTCGCGGCGGTGGTGGACAACTGGTGGGCGATCATGAAGCGGCAAAAGCTCTTGACCTTTTTCACCGTCGGCTACACCCAGGCGGCCGTGGTGTTTCCCTTCGTCGTGGGCGCGCCGCGCTATTTCTCGGGCGCGATCCAACTCGGCGGTTTGGTCCAAATCTCCAATGCCTTCGGTCAAGTGCAGGGAGCCCTTTCCTGGTTCATCGGCGCCTACACCGAATTCGCTGCTTGGAAGGCCACCGTGGACCGTTTAACTGGCTTCCACAAGGCGATCTTCTCTACTCAGGAAGAGAGCCGCGCCGGCGCGGGACCGGAGGTGGTTGCCGATGCTACCATCGACGACCTGGAGGTGCGCAACCTGGACTTGGGGCTGCCTACGGGCCGCGTGCTGGTCTCCGGGATCAACGCTCACATCGAACCCGGCGAGCGCGTGCTCATCAAGGGTCCTTCCGGTTCGGGTAAGAGCACGCTCTTCCGCGCCATCGCCGGGATCTGGCCCTTCGGCACGGGGCAAGTCAGACAGCCCCGCGAGTTTCGCCCGCTCTTTTTGCCACAGCGCCCTTACTTTCCCATCGGCACCTTGCGCCAGGTAGTGAGCTACCCTGCCGCCGCCGAAATCTTCAGCGATGCACAGTTGCGCGATGCGCTCGCCGCCGCCGGCCTGGCTGGTTTTGTGGACCGGCTTGATGAACAGCAAAACTGGGCGCAGCAACTGTCCGGTGGCGAACAGCAGCGGGTGGCCATCGCCAGAGCGCTGCTGCAAAAGCCCGCATGGTTATTCCTCGACGAGGCCACTTCGGCGCTGGACGAACCGAGCCAGGAGCACGTGTACGAGCTGCTCACCGAACAGTTGAAAGACGCAACAATCATCAGCATCGCCCACCGCTCGGCGCTTACCGATTTCCATGGCAAGCTGTGGGAGCTAAAAACCGAAGGCGACGGCACCGTGCGGATGATCGCTGACGGCGCGCCGGTGCCGGCGTAAGGGAGTAATGAGGAGTGTCGAGTGGTGAGTGACGAGGGGCGAAGATGAGAGACGAGTGATTTCCCCCTCGACACCCAACACTCCTGTACTCAATAACTACATCAACCAGGGTATCAATCCCGTGCCTGGTTCTCTGTGGACCAACGACGACACGTTTACGTCATATCCACCCGGCGTAGAACGCTGGGATGGGACGTTTGTGAAATAGATGATGACTAACACCGCAAAGGAGCTTCCATAATGAGAATGAAACATGTGCTTCCAGTGATGCTAGTCGTTGCCTTTGCCGGTTGCGCCCCCTAAGCGCTTGCGGTCAAAGAGACCTACGAAGTCGCCACGACCCCCGCTCGGTCTTAACCCAGGCCACGGACACGCAGGCCGAAGTGCAAATCAAGGCCGCCCTTGTGGCCTCGCCTGTGCGAGGCACCAGCGGGATCGACGTTTACTGCCGCCAGGGAGTCGTCGTGCTCGTGGGCGTGGTGCCACCGGACTCACAAGCTGGTCAAGCGGCGGTGCAAATCGCGCGTCAGACGCCGGGCGTGAAAAGAGTCGAGACCTACTTTGTGCCCTCTCGGCCTTCCTGGGAGAGCGACATCGGAATTAAGGAACAGATCAGAGCGACCCTCATCGCCGATCCCGCCCTGGTATCAGGCCGGGTCGATATCGCTGTCTACGCAGGTCATGTCGTGCTCATCGGGGTCGTCGACTCACGGGCAAATGTCCAGAAGTTTATTTCAGACGCCCGCTCGGTGCCTGGCGTCGTGTCCGTGACCTCCTACATTCAGACCGTGTAGGTGATTGTGTCGGAAGAGCCGCGCGACGACCTAAAGCAGGAAAGGCTTCACGGGTCAGCTCGCACTACCCAGTGTCTCTAATCCCCAAAACGCGCCAAGAAAGAAATGACTAACTTTGCGTTCTTCACGTCTTCGCGCGATCAAAAAAGAATTCGGATTATCTCGCGCAAGGCGCAAAGCATGTCCTGAGCAACGTCGAAGGGTTCACCAAGGTGGGAGAAGAAATAAAAATGGTTTTTTTACAGGAGGTTCCGCCAAAGGACGGATCAGCCTCAGGCTGAAACGGAGATAACAGAGATGAATCAAAAAACTCTCCGTTTCCTCTGTTTTCTCCTGTGAGAAGAGGTTTCTTTGCCTTCTTGGCGTCTTGGCGCGATGAATTATTTATCTGAGCTTGTTTCGGATTTCGATATTCGATCCCCCTCATGGCGAGGCGAACAAGAAGGGCTGGATGGCCATCCGCATAAAAGCGAAGCGCATCTCGGCGTTCGACACGTGACAGTGGAGAACGAATTTGAGTGTGGCAGCGGGGCCTGGTAAGCATAGGTACATGCGATGTACATGAAAGGATAATTCAAGATGCGCGCCGCCGCCCTTAAACACAAACATCTCAAACTCGATCAAAAAAAGATCGACTTTGCCAAGCG
>JAHKKJ010000553.1 GCA_020027655.1 Deltaproteobacteria bacterium
AACCCCATGAGGATCGGTCTCTTCGGCGGCACCTTCGATCCGATTCATTGGGGCCATCTTCGCAGCGCCGAGGAGGTCAGCGAGACTTTTGGCCTTGACCGTGTCGTTTTTATTCCCGCCTCGATTCCGCCTCACAAGAGGGGGCAAACCACGACGCCGGCACGGGACCGCTTAGAGATGGTTCGTTTGGCGGTGGCGAGAAATCCCCGATTCAAGGTATCGACGGTGGAGATTTCACGGCCTGGTGTTTCCTATTCCATCGATACGGTGCGCCATTTCGCCAAACGAAACCACAGAGGCGACTCACTTTTTTTTATTATCGGCCTGGATGCATTTCAGGAAATCGGCTCCTGGAAGGATTTTGTGGAGATTTTTCCGCTCTGTAACTTCATTGTGACTTCCCGGCCAGGCAGTAAAGCCAGCGATCCGCTTCGCGGCACCGGCGTTGCCGTAAAAAAGCTCTTTTGTTATGATTTTAAACAGAGAAACTATCGACACGGGAGCGGTAGCCGGGTTTTTTTTACTAGACTCACGGATATCGCCATTTCAGCTTCGGAAATACGAGGACTAGTAGAAGAGGGTAAATCGATTCGGTACTTGGTGCCTTCGAGAGTTGAGGCTTACATCAAAAAACAGGGCCTCTATCAAAATCGTCGGGAGGAGCGTTAAAAGCTTTGGCAGCGATTAACGCCTGGGACAAAGCCCTTCTCCTGACGCGCTTCGCTTTGGAGAAAAAGGCCCGTGATCTCGTGGTGCTGGAAGTCCGCGAAGTGACTTCCATCGCAGACTACTTCATTATCTGTTCAGGGAGCTCCGATCGACAGGTTCAAAGCATTGCGCAGGGCATTGAAGAGAATCTAAGTGGGGCCGGTCACCCGCCGCTTTCAGTGGAAGGTGTCCATCGCGGTCATTGGGTGTTGATGGATTTTTCCGACGTTATCGTGCACATCTTCTACGAGCCGGTGCGCGAGTTCTACGATCTCGAAGGGCTATGGGGTCACGCACCCCGAGTTGAGCTGCCCGAACCTTACTCAACCCTGGTCGATCAGTTTCAAGCCGCGGATAATCCGTTATCGTAAACACAGAATGGACGCCGCTTTGACTTACGCTTGGCACGGGCGCTTTCGCGCGGGAATCGCAAAGGAAAGGAAAGTCTCTTGAGCACAAAGCAGCCGGTGATCCTGGTGATCTTGGATGGATGGGGGATCAATCCAAGAAAAGAGGGTAATGCAGTTGCTCAGGCTTCGATTCCGAACATCGATAGGTTGACTCGGGAGTTTCCGGTATCGAGTCTTTCTATGTCGGGAGTGGATGTCGGTTTGCCTGAAGGCCAGATGGGAAATTCCGAAGTTGGCCACATGATCCTCGGCGCCGGCCGCATCGTCTACCAAGACCTTACTCTCATTCACAAGGACATCGACGAGGGGGGTTTCTATAGGAACAAGAATCTTTTGGATGCGATGAGAAAGACGCGGGATAAGAGTCGCCGGCTACACTTGATGGGTCTTTTGGGAGACGGCGGCGTGCACAGCCACCAGCGTCACATGGAAGCGTTGATTGAGATGGCGCGGCGTGAAAAGGTCGGGACTGTTTTTCTCCATCTCTTTCTCGACGGCCGGGACACGCCGCCGAACAGCGCCGAGCAGTTTATGCTCGATCTCAACGAGAAGCTGAAGGCTTATCCGGAGGTTCGGATTGCCACGGTGAGCGGGCGATACTATGCCATGGATCGCGACAAACGGTGGGACAGAATCGAGAAGGCGTACCTGTGCTTGACCGAGGGAGTCGGGAACAAAGCGGATTCGGCGTTGGAGGCGATTCGTAATAGTTACAAAGATAAGGTTACAGACGAGTTTGTTCTTCCCACCGTCATCAGCGGTGTGGTGCCCGAGGGTTTGATCCGTGACGGCGACGGGGTGATCTTCTTCAATTTTAGAGCGGATCGGGCGCGGGAGTTGACCCGCGCGCTGACGGAGGAGGATTTCAGAGAGTTTCCGCGCCGGCGACGCGCGGCTCTTTCCGCGTTTGCAACGATGACGCAATACGATGAGACCTTCAAAGTGCCGGTGGCCTATAAGCCTAGGGAAATCAGAAAGATTTTAGGGGAACTCGCGAGTCAAGCGGGGATCCACCAGTTGCGGATCGCTGAGACAGAAAAGTACGCGCACGTGACCTACTTTTTCAACGGTGGCGAGGAGAACAAATTTCCCGGCGAAGAGCGTATTTTGATCCCTTCGCCCAAGGATGTGACTACTTATGATCTCAAGCCCGAGATGAGCGCCCGCGAGGTGACGGAGGCGCTGATCAAGCAATTGCGCGAACAGGACATCGGCTTGGTCATCGCTAATTATGCTAATGCCGACATGGTGGGCCACACGGGTAACTTCGAGGCGGCGGTCCGGGCTTGCGAAGTCATCGACGAGTGTATTGGCAAAGTCGTCGATGCGGCGATGAGCAAGAAGGGCAAAATGATCATCACTGCGGACCACGGTAACATCGAGCAGCTGATCGATTATGATACCGGCATGCCGCACACGGCCCATACCACCAATCGGGTGCCGGTGATTTTGGTCGACGAAGAGCGGAAAAAGAACCGGCTCAACAAAGGAACCGCCATCGATGTTGCGCCCACGGTTTTGCAGCTGCTGGGCTTACCTCAACCCAAGGAGATGACCGGTCACTCATTGATCGTCGATTCCTAATCGGGGTGCGGCGGTCCCTCTGTATTATAGGCTGCGTTCGATTTCATCGCAGCCTCTTCTGTTTGCCTTCCCTGATCTGCTAAAGTCCGATTGGTTTATGGATCCGGTGCTACAACCTAAACTGACGGATCGTCTTGATTGGCTGGTCGATTGGCTTTATCCGCCCCGTTGCCGTGCTTGCGGCGGTAGAATCTACGGCCGCGATGCTGAATACTTGTGCAGCGGGTGTTGGCCTCAGATCCGGCTCGTTTCTCATCCATTGTGCAATGTTTGCGGCCGACCATTCTTCGATGCGAGCGGGGATGATCATCATTGCGCTGCTTGTTTGGCCCGCCAGCCCTATTTCGTCCGCGCTCGAGCTTGGGGCTGCTATCCTAAAGACGACAGGGTGGAGCATCCACTCCGCCAGGTAGTGCAAAAGTTCAAATATGGGCGAAAAGTCTCTCTCGGTAAACCCTTAGGACGGCTCATGGCACAAGGTTGTCAGGAATTCTTAAAGGGATGTCATGTGGATTTGATTGTTCCTGTTCCCCTTCATCCGAAGCGACTCCGCTGGCGAGGATTCAACCAGTCTTTGTTACTGGCACGGCAGGTGAGTCGCCTATACGAGGTGCCAGTCGATCCCTTTGTTTTATGCCGCGAACGAGAGACGGTACCGCAGACTCAACTGGCGGAAGACGAGCGAAGGAAAAACGTACGGGGCGCGTTCGCGACATATCCCGGGAAATTATTGAAAGGGAGAAGCGTGCTTTTAGTGGACGATGTTTACACTTCTGGCGCAACAGCCAATGAATGCAGCCGCGTTCTGGTCCGAGGCGGGGCAAGGGAGGTTTACGTATTGACCTTGGCGCGAACGGTTTAGAGTGTATGGAGCCGGGCTCAAGAGCGGTTCTCGGAGCAATCAATCATGGCTTTGGATGATCGAGAAAGATGGGATCGACAGCACGCGGCGAAGCGTGCCACCCAAGAGCCTGCAACTTTTCTGAAGGAGATCTTCCAAAGCGACCATTGGTCTATTCCGCGAGGGCAAGCCTTAGACATTGCCACTGGTAAGGGGCAAAACGCGATCTTTTTGGCGGAGCGAGGCTTTGAAGTGCT
>JAHKKJ010000554.1 GCA_020027655.1 Deltaproteobacteria bacterium
TTAGGCAAGACTGGGCCAATCGAGCGGTCTTTCAAAGAGGGAGTGGTAACGCCGACGCTAACCAGACAACTTTGGCCGTGCAGATGCTCTATCAGTACTAGCACTAGCGCAATAGCGGACTGGTTTCGTGGCGGGGAGGGGGACGAAAGGTTTCCCTCCCCGTTTTTTTTGAGTCGTTCCGCTCGTTCACGTATAAGAAATCTCACTCGCCACTACCCCTCCCTAGCGGTGGTCCGGTTCTATTGACAGAAGAAGGTACTTGGCATAGCTCTAGGGGCCGAAAAGATCGTGCCCTAGTGAGTTAGATTCGTTCGCGCTTGAAAGTTTAGAAGCGAAAGGAGCTGCCATGAAACTTTTGATTGAGATCCGCACAAAAGCCATCATTGCGCCGATCTTGGCGCTTATTCTTATTACCCCTTACGTTTTCGGGGCGCAGCAGGAGAGTCCACGAACAGGAGGTGAGCTGGTTTTTGCCGTCGGCGGCACCCCGCCGTCTTACGATGGTCACCGCGAAACCACGTTTGCCATGCTCCATCCTATCGCGCCGCACTACAGCACGCTGCTTCGGTTTGATCCGCAAAATTATCCGAAAATCATCGGTGACGTGGCGGAAAGCTGGACGATCTCTAAGGATGCGCTCACCTATACCTTTAAGATCCGCAAGGGCATTAAGTTCCATGACGGGAGCGAGCTCAGCGCGAGAGATGTTAAAGCAACCTACGACAAGCTGGTTTTTCCTCCTGACGGCGTGGTCAGCGCCCGCCAAGCCACCTATGACCTGGTGAAAAAAATAGAAGCGCCGGACGCCAACACCGTCGTTTTTCAGATGAAGCATCTGTCCGCGGCTTTTCTCGCCAACCTGGCGTCGCCGTGGAACTTCATCTACAAAGCGGACATCCTGGCCAAAGACCCGCGCTGGTATGAGAAGAACATTATGGGGACCGGCCCATTCACGTTCGTCGAATATGTCGCCGGTTCGCACTGGGTGGGCAAGAAGAATCCCAACTACTACATGAAAGGGCGGCCCTATTTGGATGGCTTTAAGGCGGTGATCATCCGGGACACGGCGCCACGAGTCGCGGCCGTGCGCAGCGGACAGGCGCTCATCGAGTTTCGCGGCTTCAATCCGGCCGCGCGCGATGACATTGTCAAGACCGCGGGCAGTCAAGTGGTCGTGCAAGAAAGTCCTTGGGCCTGTAA
The DNA here is from genome assembly GCA_020027655.1 of Deltaproteobacteria bacterium. Classification (GTDB taxonomy): domain Bacteria; phylum Desulfobacterota; class Binatia; order UBA9968; family UBA9968; genus DAIRFP01. The sequence goes on from JAHKKJ010000554.1 coordinate 1,201, forward strand.
TCTCACGGTTGCGATCAATAACGAAAAAAAGCCGTTTGACGATGTGCGCGTGCGGCGCGCGCTGAGCCTCGCCATCGATCGCTGGGGCGCGTCCAAGGCGCTGTCGCAGATTTCGCTGATGAAGCACGTCGGTGGTCTGCTTCGACCCGGATATGAGCTGGCAACTCCTGAGGCGGAGCTCACCAAGCTCGCTGGCTTTGGCAAAAATAGCGAAGCCGCGCGCAAGGAAGCGAGGCGATTACTTAAGGAAGCCGGAGTGCCGGAAGGGTTTTCTTTCACGCTCAAAAACCGCAACGTGAGAGAGCCCTACGAGGTCACGGGGGTTTACGTTATCGACCAATGGCGCCAGATCGGGCTTAACGTCAACCACGTGCAACAGGAAGAGGGGCCCTATTTCAACGATTACCGCCAGGGCAACTACGACGCCGGTATCGACTTCGCCTGTGATTTCATGGACGAGCCGGATCTCCAGCTCTTTAAGTTCGTGAGCAGTGAGAAGAGCCCCATCAACTACTCGAGATACAATGACACTGTCTTGGACGATCTCTATGAGAAGCAAGCCCGCATGACGGACCCGAAAGAGCGTTCAAAGGTCATCAGGCAATTTGAGAAACGAGTGCTTGATGAAAAGGCTTACCAGTTTCACGTCCTTTGGTGGCAGCGGATCGTCCCGCATTGGAGCAAATTGAAAGGGTGGAAGATTACCTCGAGTCACTACGTCAATCAAGATTTAAGGGACGTCTGGATCGCGCAGTAGTCAATGCGAGGATAGAGGATGGAGGATCGAGGATTGCGCTACCCTCTATGTTCTATCGATCTTCAGTCGGCCGTGAGCCATGCGGCAGTACATCCTCAAGCGTCTGTTGTTAATGATTCCGACTCTGTTCGGGGTCGCCGTTTTGATTTTTTTTCTCCTGCGCGTCGTGCCGGGAGACATCGTCGAACTCAAATACGCCGGTACTGGATCCTACGCGCCGAAGGAGGCGCTGGCGCGGGAGCGGGCGCAACTCGGTTTAGACAAACCCATCTGGCAACAATTCGTGAGCTGGATCTGGGGCATTGTTCGTCTAGACTTCGGCACCTCGATGTGGACCGGGCAACCCATCACCCATGAAATCGCAATCCGTCTGGAGCTGAGCATTGAACTCGCCTTGATGGCGACCTTCGCCGCGGTCCTGATTTCGATTCCCCTCGGGGCGCTTGCGGCGGTGAAGCAAGACACGTGGATCGATTACTTCGTGCGGATTTTCTCCATTGCCGGGCTCTCCATCCCGTCATTTTGGCTCGGCATTGTCATCATCCTCACTTTCATCATCTACTTCCGCTGGCTGCCGCCGCTTACCTTTACTCCGTTCTGGGTCGATCCGAAGGCGAATCTTTCACAGTTAATCTGGCCGGCCCTGGCGGTCGGCTACCGTTATTCGGCCGTGGCGACGCGTATGACGCGCTCGGCGATGTTAGAGGTATTGCGCGAAGACTACGTCCGCACCGCGCGGGCGAAAGGGTTATGGGAACGAGCTGTTGTCATTCGCCATGCGCTCAAAAACGCGCTGCTGCCGGTGATTACCGTAATCGGACTTGAGTTTGCGTTTCTCGTCGGCGGTCTGGTGGTGACCGAGCAGGTGTTCAACTTGAACGGTATCGGCAAGCTCTTCGTCGAAGCCATCAGCCAGCGGGATTACACGATGGTACAAAGTCTGGTTTTACTCACTTCGTTTGTTTTTATCTTCGTAAATTTTCTCGTTGATTTAATAAATGCCTATTTGGATCCGCGCATCCGTTATCGATGAACGAACACAAAGATGGAAGATGTTCAAATAGTTCAAAACGTTCAAGCAGTTCAAGACGTCAGATCATGTTGAACCGTATGAACCTTTTGAACGAGCTGCGACATGGTAAGAACTAGTGTTCAAACCTTGACGCTTCCGGTTGTCTCTCGCCTTGATCGGTGGCTTGAGGCATCCTTCCGCTTCACCCGTCAGCGCCCGTTAGGTGCCGTCGGGGCGGCCATCATAGGCATAATGATCGCAGCTGCCCTCCTTGCGGGGATCGTTTCCCCCTACGATCCCCTGACGACGGATTACGCAAAGATGCTACAGGCACCGAGTTCATTTCACTGGTTCGGAACGGACTCTTTTGGTCGAGACGTATTCACCCGTATCATCTACGGCTCGCGGACTGCTTTATGGATCGGGTTCGCGTCTTCCTTCCTTGGGTCAACCCTTGGAGCGCTCATCGGCGTAACCAGCGCCTATTTCGGCGGCAAAATCGATCTCGTGCTCCAACGTTTCATGGATCTGCTTTTGTCGTTTCCATTGGTCATTTTGGCCCTGGTGGTTGTTTCGTTGCTGGGCTCGGGAATGACGAATGTCATCTTCGCCATCACGGTTCCCATGGTGCCGCGGTGCGCCCTCGTCGTGCGGAGCAGCGCCTTGGCTTTGCGTGAGATGCCATTTATCGAGGCCGCGCGCGCGCTCGGCTTCGGTCCGCTACATATCATTCTCCGTCACATGCTGCCCAATGTCATGGCGCCGTTCTTGATTATGCTCACAGCTTTTCTGGGTCTCATCGGCCACCAGGCGATTGGCGCGCTTTCCGG
>JAHKKJ010000555.1 GCA_020027655.1 Deltaproteobacteria bacterium
GCGATCTCCATCACGCTGTCAGCGCTTCGGACCTGGAAAGAATGGTGAACGGCAAACTCACTATCGAAGGTTTTAGAAGCACCTTGAGGGGAGCGGGTTAACGCCGCTTTATTCTAGGAAAGAGGGCGAGTCCCACTTGAGATGGCGCTCCATGAAATCCACGACCAATGGCCATGAGAGATCAGCCGCGTGCCCATGATAACCGGGCGCGCCGGGATCCACATAACCGTGCCCGCCGAATGGAAAGAAGTGCCATTCTAACGGTTGGCCGTTGTCCCTGAAGGCATACATCATCTTGTCCTGAACCGGGACGACCGTGGTTACGTCATCGGCGCCATACAAGATGATGGACGGACAGCGAATTTTCCTTGCGGCCACCGATGGGTGAACTGGCCGCAAAGGCGTTTCCGGTTCGTCGCGCACCGTCGGATAATAACCGACAAAAGCCCGCACCTCGGGAGTCGCAGCGACGAGATGAATCGCGATCCGTCCGCCCATGCAATAGCCACAAACGGCGACTCTGTTTTTATTCACGTGAGGCTGGGCCAGCAGATGACGCCAGCCTTGGGTTAGTACTCGGGTAAATTCGGGATCCGGAGTCTTGGCCTGTATCTGCGACCCCGTTTCGATGTGAGTCGCGGCCGGATAGCCAAGCTGCTCGAAAACGTTAATCGCAAACGTGCTGTAGCCGAGCTTCGCAAACTTGCGCGTCTCGATTTTGATGTACTCGCCGAGCCCACCCTTCGGATGGATAAGAAACAGCGCTGGCCCTGGCTCCTTTCTCTCGGGATAAGCCATAAACCCCGCTATCCCGTCACCTTTCGTGCTATATGACCGCTCGATGATTTTCATACGGGTGTCCCTTCGTTCTACGTGCTATATGAGCACGGAACCTAGCATGTTCCAAGCACGCGGGTAAAGAGTTCACGACTCCCAAATGCAATCCGCGCGCCCATCTGGTCCATTCATTCGGCTTTCCCGCTTCATCGGCTTTCCCGCTTCATTGACAGCTTGAAACCGCCTGTGTTAGGCGTTACGCGACAACCAAACTGAAGGAGACCCAATAGTGCAGCATCGGATCTTGAAAAAATGGATGACAGCCTTTGCGATCAGCATAGCCGTCGCGTCTATCAACCCGCGCAGTCCGGCGCTGGGCGCCGACAAGATCAAGTTGGCGCTACCCGGCAATTCTATGGGCTACCTGCCGCTGTTCGTGGCGGTTCATCGGGGCTTTTTCAAAGATGAAGGCATCGATATCGAGTTGCCCCGGTTGATTCCTGCCATGGCTCAAAACGCGTTGATGTCGGGAGACGTTCAGTACCATGGGCTCGCCGACTCCGGGCTGCGGCTCGCGGCGCGAGGCGCGCCCATCAAAGCGATTTTCTACGGCGCCGACCGTCCCATGTACTATTTAGTGGCGCAAAAGGAGATCCGGTCGGTGGCGGAGCTAAAGGGCAAGAGAGTCGGCGTCAGCCAATTCGGCGGCACCTCCGATCTGTCTGCGCGTCTCGCCCTCAAGCATTTCGGAGTGGAGCCTGAGCGCGACGCCTTGATTATTCAAATCGGCAGTGAAGGTACCCGTATGGCCGCCCTCAGAGCCGGCTCCGTCGCGGCGATCATCGTCCCTGTCCCGGCCGTCGTATTGCTGAAGCGGGACGGCTTCAATGAAATTTCCTTCGTGGGCGATGTCGTGGAGTTCGCGAGCAATGGCTACAGTACTACGGATCAGCGCATCAACGAGCATCCCCAGGAGGTTAAGAAAGTCGTCCGGGCAATATACCGCGGCCTGCGTTTCGCCAAGGAAAATCCTGAGGGAACCATCGGGATTATTCAAAAGGAATGGAAAGTCGAACCGGAGGTGGCGAAAGAATCTTACGCGGCCATCGTCAAGGCTCTCAACGACGACGGCATCATCGGCGAAAAGCAGTTAAAGATACATTTCGATATCATTCGGAAGACAGAAAAGAATATTGGCGATATTCCAGTAGAAAAAGTGGTCGATTTTCGCCTGCTCAGAGAAGTTCGGCGCGAGCTCAGCGAAAAATAGGCTCGCGCCGGTGTTTCTGGAAAAAAAATCAATAATCAGCAGTGTTCGATCCCATTGTCGGTTTGATTGGACATGGCCGTCCGCGCGTGTTGCGGCGCCAAATCCGGTTGGATCTGAAATCGGTGAATAGCCGGAAACCAAGCCGCGATTGTTACGAGGACAATCAAAGTCGCCAGCCCGCCGGTCATCGCTGATGCCTCCGTGCCGAGCCAGGCGGCAACCACGCCGGACTCAAACTGACCTAGCTGCGGGCCACTGCTTGTGAAGATGCTGTTGATGGAAGACATCCTGCCCCGCAGCTCATCCGGCGTGCTCAACTGATTGATCGTAGAGCGAAGAATTGCGCTGATCGTATCTCCCGCACCCGAAATCGCCAGCATCAAGACGGAAAACCAAAAGACGTGGGAGCCGGCGAACAAAACCGTGGCAATACCATAGACGCCAACGCCAATGAGAATCCACCGGCCGCCCCGGCGCACGGGGCCGAATAAACTCAAGGTCCCAGCCGAAAAAAGGGAGCCGACGGCCCGCGCCGCATAGAGGACTCCGAGTCCTTTTGGTCCCACGAACAAGATATCCCGCGCATAGATAGGAAACAGCGCACGCGCGTTGCCAAAGAAAGTGGCGGCGAAATCCAGCACCATCAACGGAAAGATCACCCCGTGGCTCCGGACAAATTTCAGTCCTTCACCAAGCGACTTTAACGAAACGGTTTTCCATCCTCCGCCTTCAGGTATTTTCGTTCGCAAGAGTGCCAGCGATGCCAGCATCGCCAGCCAAGAGAGCGCGTCTACCGTATAACAGGCGGCCGGGCCGAACATAGCTAAAACCACACCCGCGAGAGATGGACCAGCGATGATGGGCACATAGCGTTGAGTCCCTTGAAGCGCCAATGCCTGCGCCAGGTGCGCGCGTGGCACCAAATTCGGGACCATGGATTGCCGCGATGGTTGTTCCAACGCCGTAAAAAGAGCCAGCAGCATGGTCGCCGTATAGAGCATCCCGGCCGAGGCATTGCCTGCCAGAGTCAAAAGCGCAAGTGCCATTGAAACGCAAAACAAACCCAATTCCATGCACATCATGAGTTTGCGTCGATTCATCGCATCGGCCAGCAGCCCTGCGACGAGCAATAAAATAATCTGCGGCACTGCGCGAGCTAGCCCCAGGAGACCGATCTGGAACGCCGAGTTGGTAAGTTCATAAATCTGCCACCCCATCGCGACGTTGGTGAACTGGCTGCCGATTCCGGACAGAAAAGAGCCCGTCCAGAACACGCAAAAGTCGCGATAAAGGAACGGCGAAACTAGCGCGGATGGGCTTTGCGAATCTTCGGGTTGTGGTTCGTTTGACATCAGAGGCGCGTGCTTCAATAAATCCTATAGCCAATCTTCATCTGCTATTTTAGCACGCGCAGCTTACCGTGTGGCCCACGATGACGAAATTATTTGTACAGCTTGTCGATGAACCCGCTCTGGTCGATGGCTTTGAGAACACCGGCGTCGATGAACTGACTCGCGTTTTTGTCTTTGGCTCCGGGAAATTCTCTGTCCAACTCTTCAAGGGAAAAGCGTACCGTGACCTCATCGGGGTAGGGTTTGGTGGGAAAAGTATCGATCACGAAGGTCCGATATTGCGCTTCGAGAATCCGCGGGTCATTTTCCTTTAGCTGCTTACTGATCATGCGCAGCGCCCGATCTTTCTGGGTGCGCGACATATGAATGCCTTCAACAATAGCTATCATGAAGCG
>JAHKKJ010000556.1 GCA_020027655.1 Deltaproteobacteria bacterium
GAACAAGAGCATCGCGGGCTGGCACGGCGGGGTTTTCGACCGGCCGCTGAAGCGGGCGCGGGAATACATCGACATCGTGCGCAAAGTGGCTGCCGGCGAGCGCGTCGAATACGAAGGCGAGATCTATCAAACCGGCAAACGCTTTCAGCTCTCGTGGAAGCCGAGCCAGCCGAATTTTCCTATCTATCTTGCCGGTCTCGGTCCGCAGATGACGAAGCTCGTGGGGAAAATTTCCGACGGAGTTTTTATCAACATGGCAACACCGGCGAAGGTGAAGGAGATTGCCGCTCGGGTGCGCGAAGGCGCGATCGAGGCGGGTCGTGATCCGAGCAAAATAGAAATCGTCGCCAAGAGCCGCGTTTCGCTGAACCCCGACAGGAACTTGGCGCGCGCAAAGCTGCGCCAGGTGCTGACCTTCTATAACATCGCCGATCATTACAGCGATATGCTGCGAGGTATGGGTTTCGAGAAAGAAGTCAACGCGATTCATGAAGCCTTCCAAAAGGGCGGTTTCAAAGCCGCGATGGCGGCATTGACCGATGACTATATGGACAAACTGCCAGTGGTTCCCGCAACCAGCATCAAAGAGATCAAGGAAAAGATGAAAGCATTCGAGGAAGCGGGAGTAACGCGGATGGTTATTCCTTACGTGCCGGTGACGGAGCCGGTGGTGGAGGACGCGCGGAAGTTTTTTGAAGCGTGGGGCGCTTCATAAGCAGTTTCGAGTTCCGAGTCTGGAGTTCCGGGTTCAACTCGAAACTCGAAACCCGAGACCCGAAACTGAAAATCGAACGAAGGGAGATTTTCTATGTGTGATTTTGCTGCAGATGCGGCGGCCGCGGAACAGTTAATGGTCGGCCGGACTTTGAGCGTGGCACGGGTGCGCGAGCTCAATGCCAAGGACTATTTTTACCAAATGCTCAAGGACAACCCGGAGATGTTGAAGATCTATCCGGGCATCGAGAACGAGTTGCTTCAGGGCGCCATCGATTGCCACATTCACGCGTTTCCGGATTTCGTTCATCGCTCGCAGGACATGATCCAGATCGCCATCGAGGCGTCCAAGTGCGGCATGCGCGCCATCGCCTTCAAAGACCACTGGAACATCAGCGCGACGTCGGCCTATCTGACCCAGCGGCACATTGACGATATGATCGCCCGTGGCGAATTGACAAATCGCGTCGAAGTTTACGGCGGCGTTGGGATGTGTTTCGGGATGAGACCCGAGTATGTCCGTGTGGGGCTGCAGTATCCTAACTTCAAGATGATCTGGTTTCCGACGTTCACGTCCTACGGTTTCTGGCGCGGCGCCGGCCATCCGGAAAAAGAAGGCGTGCGCCTGGTAGCCGAAGACGGCAAGGTCCTGCCGGAGGTGAAAGAGATCATGGAGATGGCGGCGGAAAAGAAAGTCGGCATCGGCTTCGGCCACACTGATTTTCAGGAGCTGCTGCCGCTGGGCCGGCTCGCCAAAGATATCGGTGTCAGGGCGACCTTGGACCATCCGCTGCTGGAGTTGAACAAACTCTTACTGGACGAGATGAAGCAGCTCCGTGACCTCGGCGTCTACGTCGGGACCTACTGCCAGCCGATGATCCCGAGTCTTTACCAACCCGTCGCCGATCCCATGGAAACCATTCGCACCATCAGAGAAATCGGCCCGGACCGCTGCATCATCGGCAGCGACTTCGGCCAGGTGCTGCACATGGACGCCGTCGACGGCATGCGCGTCTTTATCCGTGCGCTGCTCGGCTTCGGCATCAAGCCGGAGGAAGTCACGGTGATGCTGAAAGACAATCCAGCGAAGCTGATGTGGTTGGACGAATAATCGTTGTGCGTTCAAAACGTTCAAACCGTTCAAATGGTTAAAAACGATCCTCGGATTGTGCGACGGCTTGAACGATTTGAACGGCTTGAACTACTTGAACTGACCACGCGCAGCGGTCTGTGCGCTTGCTGTGGTTGGCTGTTTTGTCGGTTTACCCCCAGAGCTGCTTCGTCGCCAGGCGTGCGCCTTCCGCCATCGCCTGGAACTTGGCCCATACCACGGTTGGATGAACCTCGGGGTTGTAGGTCGCCTGAGATGAGAATCCGCAGTCGGACCCAGCGATCACGTTCTCGCGGCCCACAAGCTTGGCATAGCTTGTGATGCGCTCGGCAATGAGCTCGGGATGTTCGACGATGTTACTTGCGTGGGTGACCATGCCCGGGATAATCACTTTGCCCTCGGGTAGCTTCACGGTTTCCCAGACATGGTACTCGTGTGCATGGCGGGCGTTCGCAGCTTCAAACGAGTAGGCTCCAGCGTTGACATTTAAAATAAGATCCACGATGTCCTTCAAGGCCGCGTCGTGGACACGTGGCCCTTCGTTGATGCCATAGCATGTGTGGAAGCGGATTTTTTCCGCCGGGATACCGCGTAACGCATGGTTGAGCACTTCGATCGATCTCTCGGCGATCTTCCGCCGTTCGGCGACACTCAATGAGTCATCACCGTACAGTTCCGTGAGCCAGGGATCGTCGACCTGCAGGATAAAGCCAGCCTCAACGATCGCCTGGTACTCGGTTCGCAATGCTTCGCCCACCGCGTGCAGGTACTCTTCATCGGTGCCGTAGTATTCATTGTTGCCAACGCCGTTCGGGGCCACCGCTGGCATGAAAGCTTCCTCCGTAGTCAAGCCACGAAGCGCGGCCTTCAAATTCTCAATATCTTTTTTTATTGCCGCTTGCCCTCGATAGCTGACCGGCCCGGTGCAGACCAGCGGTGTCCGGGGCGCGATGCTTCCTCCCATCATGCGCCGGCTGAAGTATTGTTCATAGTATTCCGGGAAGGCGGCCACTTCCGCCGCCCACTCTTTGCGAGCGCCGCGTTCAGCGCCCTTCGGTTCAAAGCCGGCGAGACGCTCGCGCACGTACGCAAAGAATCCCGGCTTTCCCTGCTCGCCGTCGGTCACAATGTCGACGCCGCTCTCGGCCTGCTTGCGGACAACCTCGCCTACCGCACTACGCGTCCGCTCAACATAGGCACTCTCGTCATAGGGCTCGCCATTCACTTTCGCCTTCATCATGTCGAGCAAGTCCTTAGGACGCGCCAGACTGCCGCAGTGGGTGGTCAAAATCCGATCGGTACTTCGTTTCATGATTGCTTCTCCTTTTGAGTTAATCAGAATGGGTTCGTTCCATGTTGTATCCCAGAACCCCTCGACGTTTTTCCGCTCACGAAACGCATAGCGACAATACTCTTCAGCCTCCGCAACCGTCAACTCGTTCGATAGGACCTGGACGCCTTCACATGTAAATGCGCCTGCAGAACGGGCGCACTGCGGAGCAGAAACCGATAGCACGAGTTTGCAGAGAGCATACAAGAACGTCACCGTAAAGTATCATAATAAGTTACTGGCGCCAGTGGCGGGTTAGACAGGCGCTTGATATGTGATCATAGACGTTCGTACGATTTAGAATCGAGCGCTGCGTCGCAAATTGCCTTATTGAGCTCCGGGCTTGGCTTCCAGATAGCCTCATGATCCCGACGTCGAGCGGCAAAGCGCGACGACGCGTGTATGACCGATCCTGACTTCGTCGGAGCGATACTTCCTATCCCTGCTTCCATCATCAGAGCAGCATCTTTCATCACTTTGTCTCGATCGAGGCGGCCTTGGTGGTCGAAGTACAAGTAACAGAAGACCACCCGTTGTATACCGACTGGCTTCCGGTCCTTCAGTTCCACCACCGCTTCCGCCCATCGGACTCGACATCCAGCAAATTGCGGAAGTGTGTCGCCTTGAGAATTGT
>JAHKKJ010000557.1 GCA_020027655.1 Deltaproteobacteria bacterium
GCGCAAAGAGTAAGGACCGTGATTTTTTTCTTCATGTCTTTCTCTCAGTCTCCATCCGCTTGTCACGCGACACTTGACCCTCGCCCCATCTCTTGATCACCTTGTCCGCCCGGTAGGACTTCCGATTTCCTAAACCGCCACTGCCGACCAATCTTGTAAGCCGCCAGCCTGCCAGTGTTCGCAAGCCTATTGACGGTCTTCGGGTGCAATTTTAGCAGCTCCGCTACTTCCCTAATGGTCAGGATTTCTTCACCCATCACGAAGAACTTTTCCATGCTACCCGCTTCAATATTAGCTCACGTCGAGCCCTAGGGTGTAGCAACTTTGCTACGCCGTGAATCAAATTTCATGCACTTCAATATTCGGGTCCTGTAATCGAGACCGGGGTGTGTGTCGGCGAATCCGCCGAAACTGGATCTCATCGCGCCCCGGACTCCGCCAGTCCGCCAAAGGACGGATCAGCTGGTTTTAAGGCTGAGACGGATCGGCCTTCGGCTGAGCCAAGAACCCCAAGAAACTTTTTTAACAGGAGAGAACAGAGGAAACGAAGTTTCTTAATTCATCTCTGTTAGCTCCGTTACCTCCTGTAAAAAAATCCATTTTTATTCCGTCTCCGGCCTGGTGCCCCCTTCGATGGAGTTTATCCTGAGCTTAGCCGAAAGGGTTCAGGACATGCTTTGCGCGTTCGCGCTAGATAGCAAACCCCGCTTCTCAAGTGCTTCGGCGCAGGCTTCGAGATAGGCGAGCTGATCACGCGCGGCGAAACGGAGCACCACGGTGCGCGCGCCGGCCTGAATATATTTTTCCATCCAATCGATCACTTCATCCCAAGAGCCGGTAACGCAGAGCATCGCGTTTGCCACCGCGTCGTAGGACCGGTTGTAGTATTGGGCAAGAAAGGTTTGTCCTTCGACAATAGCCTCTTTGCCACCGGCAGCTAGAGTAAAATAAATGGCGGAATGAATCGAATTCGGGGCGCGGCCGGCATCCGCTGCGTAGCCGCGGATTTTCTCCCAGCACTCACGGTATACGTCCGGACTCTTGATGTTGTTTAGCCAGCCGTCTCCTAGCCGCCCGACACGCTTGAGTCCCGGCTCGACATTGTTCGACGCGAGCCAAATCGGCACGCCGCCGGGTTGAACCGGCTTGGGCTCCAACGTCACGTGTTCGAAGTTAGTAAAAGCGCCGGCGTGAGAGACGTCGCTCTCGCGCCAGAGCCGGCGCATGACATGTACCAACTCTTCGCTCATCTTCATCCGCGCGCCGGGCGCGAGGCCCAAGATCTCAAACTCATGTTCCTGTGTCGGGTCTTTGGGTCGACCGTAACCCACGCCAAGATCGATGCGGCCGCCGGTCATCCAGTCCAAGCTGCCGAGCTGATACGCCAGTAGAACGGGATGCCTGAGGGCCGCCAGAAAAATCGCCGTGCCTAAGCGCACCCGACGTGTGCGAGCGCCGACGGCGGCCAACGTCGTGAGTGCATCAATTCGTGGTCGGGCGGTCAGACTATCGCCCACCCAAACCGAGTGAAATCCCAATACTTCAGCGCGTTCCGCCAACTGGTAGAGGAGTGAGGGATCGGATCGGCCCGAAATGACGGCTTCCCGGGTGGGAAGCAAGACGCCAAAATTTGGTTTCGAATCGTTCTTCATGATTTGCAATTTCCTATGGAATACCTTTTCTCTTGGCGCCCCCTTCGACGCTGCTCAGGACATGCTTTGCGCCTTTGCGATGCGCCGTGAGCGGTAAGGGGTCAGGCGTGAACAGTCTCCTTACCCCTAACCCTTTACCCCTTACCGTTTATTTTTTCTCCTGCGCCGCTCCGCGGATCAGGCGCGCAACGTCGTATTCCATCACCGTCTCGCCGCGCTGATTCTTGACCCACTGCCGGTAGCGCACAATACCTCCGCCTCGCGCCGGCACCGCTTTAGTGTCGAGAACTTCGATATCGACTTGAATCGTATCGTTCACTTTGACGGGGCCGAATAGTTTCATACGATCGATGCCGACGAACGCCATGCCGGTGCCGTGAATGATGCCCGTCTGCACGGTCAGTCCTTCGGCCATGCCGAAGGTCAAACTCCCCGGCGCGATGCGCTCACCGAAGAGACTTTCCTTGCGTATGTATTCCATGTCTAGAAATAGCGGCTCGGTGAGGCCGACGAGGGTAACGAACTGCATGATGTCATGTTCCGTTATCGTCCGCCGTCCGGTTTCGAACCTATCGCCAGCATGAAAGCCTTCAAACGTGATACCTTTGTGCATTTCGCTCCCTACGTCTGTGATGTCCCTCTCCCGTTCGTGTCCACCCTCACCTCTATCCTCTCCCTCCAAAGAGGCTGTGTCGCAATCGAGTTCATTGGTTCGACAGGCGACCACGAACGATTGCCATCAAGGTGCTCTGAAAATCCCCCTTTAATCCCCCTTTTGAAATGCGACACAGTCCCAAAGGAGGGCGAGGAACTGATTCGAGTTTAATCGCTTACCACGCTGAGTCATTAAATCACGGCTTTTCTTTTTAACTCTGCAATCTCTTTACCATCCACCTCAAGCCACGATGCCAAAACTTCTTCTGTGTGCTGGCCAAGCAGCGGCGGCGGCAAGCGCACCGACGCCGGGGTAAGCGAAAATTTTACCGGGATTCCGGCCATGCGCACGGTGCCCGCCGTGGGATGTTCCACCTGCACCAGCATTTCTCGATGCAACACTTGCGGAGCCTTGAAAACTTGGTCGACGGTTTGAACCGGCGCACAGGGGACTTCTGCTTCGTTCAAGAGCTGCAGCCACTGGTCGGTGCTGCGACCCAAAAAAATTTCGGCAAGGAGGCCGATTAGTAAGGATCTGTTCTCCACTCTGTTCGAATTTTTTTCGAAGCGTGAATCGTTGGCCCACTCAGCCCTACCGATGGCTTGGCAAAAACGCTGCCAGATACCTTCACTGGCGACGCCGATTACCAAATATCCATCCGCGGTCTTAAAGGTCTGATACGGGACTATGCTAGGGTGAGCGTTGCCCCATCGGCGTGGGATGCTTCCCTCGACCAGGTAGTTGCTCCCCACGTTGATCAAGCAAGCGACCTCTGCTTCGAGCAACGACGTATCGATTTTTTGGCCGACACCAAGTTTTTCACGGGCGAACAGCGCCGCAGCAATCGATTTACCAAGCATCAAACCTGCGACCAGGTCGATGATCGCGACGCCGACTTTAGTGGGATCGCCGTCGGGCTGCCCCGTGATGCTCATTAACCCGCCCCAGGCCTGAACAATCAGATCGTAACCGGGCGCATCGCTCATGGGACCGTCCGCGCCGAAGCCGGAAAGGGAGGCGTAGATAAGCTTGGGATTGATTGCCCGTAACTTCTTTTCGCCCAGCCCGAGGCGGTCCATCGTTCCCGGGCGAAAATTTTCGATCAGGACGTCGGCTCGTTCCGCGAGTCGCCGGAGAAGCGCGACACCTTCCTTCGATTTGAGATCGACCGTGACGCTTTTCTTATTCCGGTTGACACAAAGAAAATAGGCGCTCTCTCCGCCAGCAAATGGCGGACCCCAACCGCGAGTGTCATCGCCGACACCGGGCTGTTCGACTTTGACGACCTCGGCGCCCAGGTCGCCGAGAAACATGGTGCAATAGGGACCGGCCAGGACACGGGTGAGATCGAGAACTCGGATGCCATCAAGGGGGCCTGGGTGAGGATTACTCATTTGTTCCACATATCAGAGAACAAGATTTGTTCTTTCAATTAAGGGCTCGGAGCCGGTTCTGAAAACTTCCTCGCCCTAAAAAAAATCAATACACTTACAGTCATTTGAATTCTTGTCCTTTTGCTTTGAGGATGTCTTGCAGCGTTTCCACTCCTAGCCACAATCCAGGCATACCGCCGGGGATGGCTGCGACCTCCACGGCCTCGAGAACTTCCCTCGGGCTCACTCCCAAAGCCAGCGCTCTTTCGCAGTGCAGGCGAACGCCGCGCGGGCGGTTCAATGCGCAGGTGATGCCGATCATGATCAGTTCCTTGGTCTTTCTCGGCAGCGCGCCTTCCCGGCCGAAAGTCCCGTCCACATAGAGCCCTTTGAGTTTTTCGAAATATTCCGGATCCAATTTTGCGATGATATCGTAAGCGGCGTTTTGAGCGCCGAGCGCGGTCTTTTTGAAAGCCTCTTTGGCATCCTGTTTCATATCTACCCCCTTTAATTTCTTTTGAACCACGAGAACCTAGCGCTGCCCGAAGAGCACGAAGTTTAAAATAAAAAAATCCGAACCCTTCGTGTCAGCCGGAGGCTGATCCGTCCTCTGGCGGAGCCTTTTCGTGATCTCCTTCGTGGTGAGAATATCTTTCGTCAAGTGCTGCATCCATGATGAATAACAGTTAAAAACTTCTTTAACAGAAGAGAACGGAGGAAACGAAGTTTTTTAATTCATCTCTGTTATCTCCGTTACCTCCTGTAAAAAAATCCATTTTTATTCCGTGTCCGGCCTTGGCGCCCTTTGCGCCTTTGCGCGAATCGCTCCCGACCTGGTTGCAGTACTGGCACGCTAAGTTCTTTGCGGTTAATCCTTTCTCGTATTCTGGTTGATGACGACGTCTAAAACTGCCGGTCCGGATTGTTCGAGAGCGCGTTTCAATGCCGGCTCGATGGCCTCCGGCTGTTCCACACGTTGACCGAAGATGCCGAAGGTCTCCGCCAGCCGAGAAAAATTTATCTCAGGACCCACAAGCTCCGCACCCATCTCTGCGGCAATTCTGATGCGCTCCTCCGGCCCCCGGAATTGGTTCTTAACCGCCATGTAAGCCCGGTTGTTAAACACGATCACCAGCAGCGGCACTCTATACTTGGCGAGTGTCCACAGCCCCTGGATGCCGAACATCGCGCTGCCGTCCCCCAGGCAAGCCACCACGCGCCGTTTAGGAGACGCCAGCGCCGCGCCGATCGCCGCGCCAAGCCCCCATCCCAGATGGCCCGCGGAGGAGTTCGAAAAATAGGACCTGGCGGAAGTGAATTGAAAATTGGACATCAGAATGTCTTTGCTCGTGGGGCTTTCATTGACAATCAAGGCATCCTGATCGATGAGCTTGTCCATCGTCCGAATTAATCTCGCCGCATCGATCGGCGTTGCGTCCCAGCCTGCTTTGATTCTACTTTCCAATTCAGCCTTCGTCTGGGCTTTGGCCTTCTGGAGGTATTCAATCCGTTCCGTTTTGCGGCTGCCGTTGGATTGCTCGGAGAACATGGGGAAGATCTCAAGAAGGGAGCGTAGAGCGCTCTTGGGATCGGCCACGATTCCCAAATCGACGGGAAAGACTTTACCGATCTCCCAGGGGTCTTCCTCGATATGAACGCAACGGGTCTCGGGTTTGATCACGGGTTCGGGAATGTAGCGGTACTCTCGGATCAACCGGCAACCAATGGCAAAAATCAGATCCGGCTCACCCCATACAGGAAGATTAAAAGCTGGTTGGCGTTCCGCGATCTGGAAACTGTAAGGATGCGTCGTCGGAAAGCTCAGAAAAGAATAGCGTGGCTCCATGACCACCGGCGCCGCCACCGCCTCCGCTAGTTTGACAAGCTCGTCGATAGCGCCGGCCTTGGCCACGCCGCTGCCGGCGACAATCAACGGTCGCTTGGCCTGGGCAAGCAATTTGGCTGCGTCTTTCAGCGCGTCCGGATCACCCGCCATGCGCGGGAGCGTATGGCGGAACGGCACATTACCGGTGATCTGCTGTACCATCTGATCGAGACCGGCCAAGCGACCCACAAGGACGAACGCCGCCTATGGTTGTCCAAAAGGTCCCCAGAGTGAGACGACAATTTGATCTGCGCTGCAGTAGTGCTGGAAGATGCAGTCGTGGTGAAAACCGTCATGCATCACTGGCAATTGGTGGAGTGAAACAACAATGATTATTGACTACGATGAAGCCGAAGATACGTTATTCATTCGCTTCAGTGACAAGCCGGTGGTGCGTGATATATCGTACGGTTGGAATATCCATGTTGGCATGACAGACGCAGGTATTGGGCAAATTA
>JAHKKJ010000558.1 GCA_020027655.1 Deltaproteobacteria bacterium
AAGAGCTGGCCCAGCAGGTCATTGCTCCAGCCGTCGGTGCCTTACACAACAAAGGGGTCCAGATCGAAATCCGTCTCTCTTCGGGCAGATTGGCAAAAGCCATAAAGAACTACAGCGTTGATAGGGACATCCATTGGATCTTGACCCAATTCCCGCGTCCCGGTTTGATCGGCTATTTGTCAACCAAGACCCTGGTGCCTTTAGGCTGGTCCAGCCATTTGCTGTCCGTGCGAGCCGACCCGAGCTTTTCCGAGCAGCAACGGCAGCAAGGACACACTATCGAAAGGACTGGCACGCTGGACTGAATAGTGTCTCGGGGCAAAGAGTTCTAGCGGTGCCAGTGAAAGAAGGGAAAACAATGATAGCTGAAAATCTTCTCCAGGGTTCGCCCGTTCCCGTCCAAGCGACAGGAACCGCTGGTCAGCTTTCCGAGATCGCTCATGTCCTCAAAAACTGTATGAGTATACTGCTTTATTGGGTTGAAACGATCGAGACTGATGGGGGTTCTGCGGTTTCCAATGAGGATAGCATAGATGACCTAAAGAAACTCGCCCATAAAATGAATTGTCTCATTGAGCGCTTGGCCTCTTTGTAAGAATCTGTCTTATGATTTAACCGAAGCGGCAAGTTCGACGTAGTTTTGTTGTGAGAGCTTTCGCTTTCCTATCTCGAGCTCGTGAATCATATCTAAAAGCTTGCGGCAGCGCGGCGTCGGAATCTTGAGCTTCTCTCCCTCTCGAACCACGTGGGCGAGTGTGTAATCCACTTCGGTCTTGATGCCCTTCTGGAGCTGACGTAACGGCCCTTTGCGGTCATCAAGGTTCCATGCTTTGGCCATCTCATTGACAGATGCCAGGCGTTTCTCGAAGGGATTGCTGGGGTGAAAGTCGAGGGGATTGTATTCGGCCAGGGGGATGAAACGAGCCCCGGCAGCTTTGCCGACGGCGACGACTTCGGCAAAAAAGTCGACGAGCACGCGACGGTTCGCATTGCCGGAACAGCTGGTGGCCAATGCCGCATCGGCGAGAGAGCCAAAATATCCCAGGCAGGTATAAGTGAGCTTGCTCCAAAGTACGCCGAGAATGTTGTCCGAAATCTCGCTGGGAATCACCGAGTCGAGCAGCGCGTTGAGTCTTTCCAACTGGGGTGTTTTCTTGCCGTGAAGATGGCCGACGTACAAATGGCCGCGCGTGGTTGTCCTTACCTGCCCGGGCGCCGGCCTGGTGGAACCCATACGAATGGCAACGCCGACAGTCCGGTCCGGTCCAACCCTTTCTTCGAGCAGGGGAGGGTTGATGCCATTCTGCAAAGATACCAGCAGGCCGTCGTCTGAAAGGTGGGGTATGACGGTTGCCAGCGCATCCGGGGTATAGTTCGAGCGCACGGCGATAAAGCCGATATCGAACTTGCCCTGAATCTCGCGGGGATAGACGATATTGATTTTTATGTTGAAGGGTCCGTCCGGCACGTCTACCTGCAGTCCTTTCTCGCGGATGGCGGCCACATGTTCCGGATCGACGTCAACGAATGTCATATCGTTGCCGGCCCGCGCGAGTCGGCCGCCGATGATTCCGCCGATGGGTCCCGTGCCGATGACGATCATGCGCGTGCCCATGTGAACCTCCCGGGTGATCTTACCAAGACGAGCCAAAGATATTGGAAGCCTGCCAGCCCGTCAACCGAAGTATGTTTGGCTTGAAAAGTATCTCGGAGCTGAACGAGGATTAGACGGGTGTATTCCGGGAGGCAATCAAACTCGTTTGCCTTTTTTCCCGTTGCCCAGTTTTTTGACCATACGCTTTCGCTGCTTCAAGCACGGAGACTGCTCGGCAGACTCGGCGGTCTGGCATGCCAAGCAGGCTGGGCAAATCCATCCGCCACATTGACAACGCCCGGCTGCCTTGTCCAAGACGCCCGGCTTGGTGCGGAAAGCATAGTGACATCGGAAGCAAACTACCTCCGTCATCGCATCTAGGATTTCCAAGTCTTCGGCGGGAGCAATGTGTCGCATGGATTCGCCACTGACCGCTACGCGGTATTGGAAGGCTTCTTTAGCTGGCGGGATTGCCAGCGAAGCTCCTCCCCTCGTGAAGCAAGTTTTGATCTCGGTTTTGCCTTCGATTGTCCCTTGGTAGCCGATTATTTTATGCCGCACCAAAGTTCCGTCTTGCAGGCTGGTTTTACTGACTATTTCTGCCATATGGACCTCCTCATAAATGAGAAAGCCTCTGGCTCCTTTAAAGCTCAGAGGCTTGGGTCAGAGATGGAAAAAAGCTCTCAAAGAGAACTAATTCTAACATTCCTGGGGGCGATTAGCCAGGCGCCCCAGGACACTATCAAATACCGGAAGCGAAATGATTGCGAAAGAGCAGTTGCAGCGAAAAAGGAAGTTTCGGTTCTATAACCGGCATGGCGAACTCACGGAGCGTAGATATGGACGGAAGTCTCCTCGATGCGATGGCCGCGAGTGATCAGTTTTACGATACTACAGACATTGCGGCTGACGTCGTCGATCCCGGCGGCGGGAAATCCGTCCTTGACGTACCTTCCAATGAGCTTTTCCTCCCCTAGGCTGATGATTTGAAGATAATCCACATTATCTGTTTTGAAGTAATGCTCGGTCCCTGGGGCCGGGGTGTCCAGTTCATTTTGTAGCGCCTTTGAAATTTTTATACCCACGAACAATCGCTTACCGATCTCTACCATTCGTCACTTCTCCTTTTTTCTTCACTATCCTACTGGCGATCAAACAACCAAACGCAGTTTCCGCTCCGCGCGCTACTTCGTCGCCGGAGTAAAGTCGCGCAAGGAAACGCTACGGTGGCGAAGCTTTCTTATGGCGATGTCTTCGATTTGGCGAATTCTTTCACGCGTCACTCCGAAAACCTTTCCCGTTTCTTCCAGAGTATGATCCGACTTTTCTCCGATGCCAAATCGCATGCAGATGATCTTTTCCTCCCGGGGACTCAGAGTCGCCAAGATTCTTTGCAGTTCCTCCCGGAAATTGGAATCAACGACAACTAACTCGGGATCACAAGAATGCTCATCCCTGATGACTTCCCCGAGGCTGCTTTCTGCATCGTCGCGTAAGGGCGTTTCGAGAGAAATAGGCTCTTTGACCAGGTTTAAAATGATCTGCACCTTGGTTGCCGTCATGGCCATTTCGGCGGCGATCTCCTTCAGCGTAGGGCTGCGGCCAAGTTGGCGGTTGAGGTGGTTCATCGCCTGAGTCAATTTGTTGGTCAGCTCAACCATATGGACCGGAATGCGGATGGTACGCGAGTAATCGGCGAGCGCACGCGTAATAGCTTGGCGGATCCACCAGATTGCGTAAGTTGAAAACCTGAAGCCCAGCCGGTAGTCGAATTTCTCAACAGCTCTCATAAGGCCGATATTGCCTTCCTGAACTAGATCGAGATACGAAAGGCCGTGGCCGCTGTATTTTTTGGCAAGGGCAGCGACCAGGCGGAGATTGGCCTGGACGAAATCATTTTTTGCCAGGGCGACTTGCGCTTTCTTACCAAGGATAGTTACGACCCTGCGCTTAATCTCCTGAATCGGCATGCCGGTGTCTTTTTCTACGGCGCGAATGGCTTGCTGCTGTTTGCGCTGGCCCTGGGCCGTCCGTTCGAGTCCTTTGACTCTGCCGTAGATCGCTTGATGCTCTTCAATGACTTTTTCAAGATGCTGGCGGTTGAGGTGCAAGGACTTTATGATTTCAGCGATGTTTTCTCTCTGCAGGCTCAGTTTTTTGTCGAGTTGCTTCCGGCGGCGATCAGTTAT
>JAHKKJ010000559.1 GCA_020027655.1 Deltaproteobacteria bacterium
CTTCATTCCGCCGGTGCTCGGCTTCCACTTCACCAGGTGGTGGTGTGCACGGAATGTGCGGATACTTTGCGGCGCGCAAAGCTCTAAGGGAAATGATTTAGATCTACTCTAGGATGTGACCGCCGGTTGCGGCTCTTCCTTGTTATCGGTCGCGGCGCGGTCGGCTGGCCGTGTCAGCAGGGAAGGGGCAATCAGGGATTGGCTCTCCCAGCCCCGCTTCAACCTATCCCCCTCTGCGCCACTGGGTCCGGGCAGTAGGCGGCAGACTGGGCTCAAAGTCTCCGAGACAAAAGCGGGACACACACCGTTTACCAGGCGAAGTAGCCGTGCCTGGGGGGTGATCACAAGCTGGCTGGCGCCGTAGCGAGAAGCATCTATGATCTGTCGCGCAGCCGGCGCGGAGCTGGTGGAGCGCGAATCCGCTCTCTTCGACTTGCGGGCACATAGGCGCAAAGCTTCTCCACGCCGGTGTTGAAATGCCACGAAAAGAAAAAAACATAGATCGCCATCAGGGCGGTCGAAAGAATCCAATAGCTTGTCATGCTGAAAACGAACGTTAGGACTCCAACGGCCCGGCCGGTCGTTCGGAACAGCTGGCCGACCATTTGTTTGGGATCGATTTGAAATCGGCGAATGGTCTCGTCGAGTTGATCGATGACATTTCCCGATTCGATGCCGTAAGCGGCTGCCAAAGCGCCAAGGTAATCCGGCAGCCTGTTGACGAGCATCGTTGACTGTTCGTAGAGAACCGGTCCAAGCCAGGCGAACAATCCGAGTAACGACAGGGCGAACCCGACCAAGATGAGAGAGATGGTGAGCGGGCGAGGCCATCTCCACCTTTGCTCCATGAGAGTCACAAATGGGTTGATAATGTGAGCCAGAATGAGAGCCAAAAAAACCGGTAGGAAGATGTCGCCCAGCCGGTACACGACCCACAAACTAAACGCCACCCCGAAGAAAATAATAAGGTCCCGCGCCGCGGCAATCTGCCACAGATGCAGGTCGGCCGGGCCGGCCGTTGGCGATGGCATGGTTGGTGGGTGGCGCTCAAGTCGAGCCACTTTTATCGATCCGAATTATGTTGAACCCCGATGCGGAGCAGAGCGTTGAGCAGGGCTGGAAGTGCTTGGAGTCGCCTGTTGGCTCAGCGCACCATCGGAGAACAATGGCAGCAAACCAATCGAAAAAAACAAGGTGAAGGAAACATTCAAATGGGCTATCCGCTTCATGGTTAGCCTCCAGGCTGGTTTTGCCTCAGCTGCGTGTCGGAAAATTCTATACAACTTGCTTTCTTCGATTCCAGCGGCCGTAGATCATGGAACTACCTCGATCAGCGCCAGACCCGTTTCCGGATCGATCTTCCGGTTTAAGTGCTTGGGTGATTCGGTCAACACGACTTCCAGGGTCGGCCATACATGCGCTTCAAGAACATGACCGCCGTGAGCCGTCCCGTCCACTTTGCCGAGCACGACATGCGCGTGCACCTGAGGGATGTTGTCTTTGAGTGCGATATCACCGACCAGCGAAAGCACTTCCACCTGCTCCACAATCGGTATCTCTTTGTATTTTTTCGTCTCGCGATCGAAATAGCCAAGCATCACGTCGCGAAACGCGCCGATCGCCGTGAAGTGGCTGCCACCCAGCTCGTTCTCCCTGGCAAACGAAGTCAACCCATCAATGAACTCGTCTCCCTTGTCGAAGATCAACGCAAACGTCTTTTGCCCTCGCTCATCTATCAACTTAGCTTTCATGTAGCCCTCCCCTTAGTTAGCCCGCGCTGCCATTAGTGGATAGTCCCCAGCCACCGGAAAATTTCACTTTCTTACTGTTCTGGTTTTTATAGAACTCAAATTCGAAGTCCTCGATTTGCTGCCCAACGCGCACCATTCATTGCTCCTTCCTTCATACCAGTCGTTCTCTTCTGGAACTGCCGCTGGATCCATGCGCCTATAAGAAAGTGCAAACCAAATGCCACTATTTCTGTGACCGAGTTTCCAAAATCCGATGCGAAGGTCGCGCTACAATTGTGCGTGTGTGCGTGCGAAAACGCAGCCTGCACCGGCCCGGTCGAACCAGTCTACTGTGAGCCGTATTAAAAGACTCGTCATGATCAACTCAAAACAATTGTCCGCCTAGCGATGCCTCATGAATTACCAGCGACACTCGTGCTCTTGTCGTGTCGGTAAATACGGACTACGTGTCAGGATTTTTCCGCGTAACGCGTAATCCAGACACTCTTCCGGAGTTTTTTTAGTGGCTCATAATGTAATTAAAATTCCAGTGGTTGTTCAAATTACAGCGCGTGGCATACCTGTTGCGTATCATTTTCAGCGTTATCAACGATGTGCGGCCAAACTAACAAAAGGAGGAAATATCATGAAAATGCACAAAACAGTTATGACGATTGCCATCGGTGGAATACTTTTATCGGTTCCGGCGACGCTTCCCAGTGCGGTGGCGGATGATGCGAAGACGACGTCGAATCCTAGCATGTATAGCGATCGCGACCGAACCAAAGCGTCGAAGGATGAGAAGGAAAAATTGGAGCAAACGCTGAAGACGGGGGAGGAGAAGTCTTTCTATCGCCGCGAGCTGGAAAAAATGGGTTGGCAAATCACTTCGGTGAATTATGACAAGCCCGATTATCTCGAGTATGAGATTGTCAAAGGCAAGTCCTCGTACGAAGTGCAAATCGATTTCGACAAGAATAGCCATAAGGCCACCAAGGTCGATGTTACGGCCAATGCCTGGAAGACGGACGCCACTGAACGCGCTCTAAGGGAAGGGAAAAAGATTGACTATCCAAACAAGACAACAGCCAACCCAAACCGCTTCAGCGACAGAGATAGAATGAAGTCGGCGAAGAACCAGGAAGAGAAACTGGAACAAGCCTTGAAGACGGGTGAGGAAAAGGATTTCTATCGCCGCCAGCTTGAAAAGATGGGCTGGAAAGTTACTTCGGTGAATTACGATAAGCCCGATTATGTAGAGTATGAAATCGTCAAAGGCGACACTAGCTACGAAGTCCAAATCGATTTCGACAAAAATAGCCATAAGGCTACGAAAGTCGATGTAGTCACGAACATATGGAAGACCGACGCAACCGAAAACGCGCTTAAGCAGACCCAGGCGCGGCGCTAGATATAATAAGTTGCAGGAATGATGTGTCGGCGTTTGCGCGGCGCCGACCCGACGCCCGCGCAAACGCAGAAAATCGAAAGGACCAGATTTATGTTTCAAGGATTTATTTTGTGGTTGTTAGGAATACCATTTGGCATCATTGTGTTACTTTGGTTGTTTGGTGTGATTGGCTAACACATATCAGAACTGCCGGTGACTCCGTCGGAGGTTGTCTCGCTGTTATTGGCCCGGCGCTTAAACCGCCACCCGAACCATAAAAATTCGTCAAGATTGGAACTGAAGATGGCGAGGATCAAGTATTTGTGGTCGAGCGAGGAACTAATTGCCGAAGGAAAGCGCCACCGCGATACTAAACAGGTTCTTCTGGATTTAGTGTGGAGGAGTACTGACCAAGAAGTGATTCATGATCTTACGCTCGCCCGCAGAACATGAAAATGCAGATCCTCGTCATGCCGGCATGGATTGCCGGCATCCAGGTTCGCAAGGATGCGTCCGGAAACGTTCAACCTGGATTCCACACTCCATGCTGGAATGATATCCTGACCAGGGCTACGGCAGACACGAAGTTTTGATTGTCAAGTATTCTCACCCTTCGTGATCTTCGTAGAAAAATTGAATTTGGACTGCGCTACCGGCTGAC
>JAHKKJ010000100.1 GCA_020027655.1 Deltaproteobacteria bacterium
CGAATGTCTTCAGCGCTACTAGTCGACATGAGTCCTCCAGGTATTCTCTTTGTATAAACCATCTCTCTGGGTACCGAGCAAGGGCTGATGGCTCAGCCGTTGCGACTTCTTGGATTCAGCGTGTATGATGCTCGAATTCATTTAGAAAAAATAGCTACGAAGGGAGATCAACCGTGTCAGAACTCAATGATCTTAAGAAAAAGTTGGCCATGTCATCGCGGATGCTGTTTAATTCGGGGCTGGTGGACTACAGCGGGCATATTAGCGCGCGAATTCCCGGATCAGATCACCTTTTGATTCTTCCCCATCCGGTGAGCCGTGCGACGGTCGTGGCGGACGATATGGTCGTTACGGACTTCGAAGGGAAACTAATCGAAGGAAAATATAAGGCACCCTCGGAAGTCTATATGCACGCGCGCGCGTACAAGGCGCGAAGCGATATCCAAAGCGTTGCCCATCTGCACAATCACATGGTGGCGGTTCTAACCATGGTGGATAAACCGTTTTATCCGGCTTCATCCAATCCGGGGGCGTTCTTCGGCTCCGGTGCGATGCCTGTTTACATGGACCCCGCCCTGATTCACTCGGTCGAGCAGGGCGATGCGGTGGCTCGGACCCTGGGAAAAGGTGACGCCGTGATGCTGCGCGGCCACGGCTCGATGGTGGTCGGCCAAGCGATCGAGTGGGTATTTGCAGCGTGTGTCGATCTCGAGGAAGCCGCGTCGAGGTTTTACAAAGCATCTTTGCTGGGTCCCGTTCGGGTCTACAACGAGGACGAAACGCAGCGCACTATCAAAGCGCGGCGTAAAGACTCGGTAGTTCAGAAAATCTGGGACCACAACGTCGCCAAGACGAAGTTGGCGGGATTGATGGAAGGAGTGTAAGAGGCAAATCCGGCGAAGTTGAAGGTCACGACCGCACTGATCCACCTCCGGCCAGACGTTAGTCTTTGCCTAAACGGATGTGTTTGGCGGTCGGTTTCCGTTTACCCTTAGTGCTGGCAGGATTTCTGGGATGAAGGGATTTCCTTAATGCTTAGGTTCCCTTAAGGTTATTCGTATTCTCAGTGATTGTGTGTTGATCGGAGCTGCGCGAGGTGGTTTTTGGTTGCATCGAGGTATGCCCCGTAGTATAGAATGCGGTTCAACTAATCTAGGGAGTAGCGCTTAATATGTATGATGATTTTCTCGCAAGGATTCTTGAGCCGGATATTTTCCTGCCTTCTCAGTTCTACGGCACCGGCGGATTATCGCGCCAGTTGGAGGGGGAAAAGAGACTCATGATTGCGATCCTGAAGGACGCCGTCGAGTGCCTGGATAAATATAGAGGTGCTCGCAACAGCTTGGGTCGAAGCCTTTATGGGAATGCGCTTGAATGGGTGCAGGACAAGGGCACGGAGTGGCTGTTTTCCTTTACTAACATCTGTGATCTCTTAGGATTTGACCCTGAATATGTCCGTGAAGTGTTATTGAAGCGGGAAAATCAGTACGTCCAGCACGTCAGCGGTAGTGTCTATTCTTTCCCGGCGTTAAGTGAGCAGGAATAGGATTACCGTCTTCTGGCTCGGAGAGCGGCTAGCTCCTCTTTAATGAGCTGACCGCGCGGAGAGTTCTCGCCAAGAACCTTGAGCGCCTTTTCAAAGTCAGCAGCCGCCCGCTGATCGTCGTCTTGGAGCAGCAATGACCGGCCGTGATAGTAATAAGCATCTCCGAGCCGGTTTAATTTTCCATAAACGACGCTTAAACGATACGGCGGTTTATCCCAAAACGGAGAGAGGTTCAGGGCGTTTAAGTAAGCGCCGGCTGCCGCGCGAAGATCATCTTGCTTTTCATAGAGCTCCCCAAGATAAAGATACGTTAGCGATTCTTTCGGGTCTAGTGCCAAGGCTTGATTGAAAGCAGCACGGGCCAAAGCAAATTCCCCGGTTTGCGTGTACAAACGCCCCAGGTCGCGGTCAAGGTCAGGGTTTTCCGGACTCAATCGTCGCGCTTTCTCATAATTCTGCTTTGCCTGCGCCAATTGTCCCGTGAGCTGCTGGGCGACGCCGAGCAAGTGGAGCGACTCGGCACTCTCCGGGTTCTGCCGGACCAGTTTGTCGTACTCGGCTAAGACCGCATCGCTATCACGCCGCTCAATACGTATAATAACCTGGATTTTCTTCAGCAAGTCAGGCTGTTCGACTTTTATTTCAGTTTTTCCCAGCGATCGGATGACCAACTCGGTATTGGCAATGCGCTCTTGGGTAATAGGATGGGTCATCATGTAGGCTGGGACATCGATAGGATTCAGCGCCCGCTCCTGGTCAAGTAGCTTGAGAAAACCGACGGATCCTTTGGGGTCATATCCCGCTGCAGCCATGTAGCGCACACCTAAGGTATCGGCTTCCATTTCCAATTGACGGCTGTAGGCGATCTGTCGAGTCGCGGCGATGGCCTGACCCACGGCCCCGGCCGCCTGACCCCCGGACCCCGTACGGGCCAGCAGGAAGGCGCCGAGCAGCCCCAGAAGAGAAATGGCATCGGGTCCAGACTGGCGGGCCATGTGCCGTCCCTTGATGTGGACAATTTCATGGCCGAGAACGCCGGCGACCTCGGAAGTCGTTTTCGCCTTTTCGATGAGGCCGGTGAAGAAAAAAATCGATCCTCCGGGAACCGCAAAGGCATTGAGCTGGTTATCCTGGATGACAAAAAAACGGTAGTCGAAAGGCTGGGCCCCCATGGTTGACAGTATGCGCTGCCCAAGCCGGTCGATATAGCGTTCCACCTCGGGATTGGTAACGAATTTGAGTTGCTTGCGCGCCTCACGCCGAAATTCACGGCTGATCCTGACCTCTTCGTCTTCGCTAGGCCCGCTCATGGAGGGAAGAATGTCTTTTGCAACCTGCGAGCTGGAGCTGCAGCTGCTGACCACCAGCCAAACCACGAGGATCAAACGGCCACTAACACGCCAGGGACCAAAACTGCGGCTCATCTGCGGATTATAGTGAGTGGGCCACGGTCTATCAATAGCGCTAAGCATCTTCAGAGCTCAACCGTTGACGACTGATTATCAAGCCCATATCCTTTAAGGCCACTAAACATCTTGAGGTGAGTTCTATGACGAGCAAGTTCGAGGTTCCGGCGGACAAGCTGGCATGGCGGTGTGATCTATCGTTTCTTCCTTTCAGCTGTACGGCTGACATGACGCCGTTGGAGGATTTTATTGGCCAAGAGCGGGCGATGCGCGCCATACAATTTGGCCTAGGAGTAAACAAACCGGGATTCAATATTTTCGTCGCTGGACTTACTGGGACGGGTAAAACCACCATCATCAAAGCTTTTCTAAAAAAGATTATCGCCGAGCGCGTTCCGGCCAATGCCGATTCTTCCTTCCCCGAGGATTGGTGTTACGTTTACAACTTTAATGATCCGGATCGGCCTCAAGTGCTCAAGGTCCGCCGCGGGTGGGGTAAGAGACTGAAGGCGGACATGCAGGAACTCATCGAAAACCTCCAGCGCGAGGGCAAGAAGATGTTCGAAAGTGATGAATTTGCGCGCCAGCGTCAAGCGATGATCGAAGAGCTGCAAAAAAAACAGCAGGAGATGATGCAAGGTCTGATGGAAGAGGCGAGCAGGAATGGCTTCACCTTGAGAGTGGCGCCGTCGGGAATGGTGTTGCTCCCCACGAAAGATGGCAAGCCGATGCAGGAGGCCGATTATCTAGCTTTATCAACCACCGAGAAGAAGAAACTAGAGGACAAGCGCGGCGAGATCGAGGAAAAGGTCGAGGCCACTCTTCGCGAGGGAAAAAAGCTGGAGCGTGAAATTACTGAAAAATTGGCGACTGTTGAAACCCAAGCAGGTGAATATTTGGTGCGGCTCCCGCTGGCTGAGCTCAGGGAGAAATATGTCGATCACCCGAAAGTCTCAGCCTACCTGGACGGCGTGCGGGAGCATATTCTGAGGAATTTGAATCGTTTCAAGGGCACTGAGCTTAGCCCCGGTATGGTTCAGATGACGCCTATGCCGCTGGGCGAGCCGTCCACCGATCCTTTTTTACCTTACCGAGTGAATGTGTTCGTGGACAACAGTGAAACGCAGGGGCCACCGATCATCGTAGAAACCAATCCTAGTTATCACAATCTGTTCGGCGTCGTTGAAAAAAAACCAATCGTCGGGGGTTACGTAACCGATTTCACCTTGATCAAAGCCGGCTCCATCAGCCGCGCCAACGGCGGTTATCTGGTGCTCTACGATCGGGATGTCTTGGCCAATGCCGGGGTTTGGGAAGCTCTGCAGAGAGTCATCAAAAACCGCGAGCTCAGGATCGAAGAGCCGGCCGCGTTTTTCGGTTGGGCACCGCCGCAAGGGCTCAGACCGGAGCCTATCCCAACGGATACCAAAGTGATTATAATTGGCGATCCTTTTCTTTATCGCAGCCTGGCAACTATGGACCCTGATTTCCGGGAGACGTTCAAGGTCAAGGCCGACTTTGACTTTCAGGTCGACCGATCACAGGAAAATATCGTTGCCTTTGCCTGTTTTATCAGCGACTACTGCAACCGGGAAAAACTCCGGCACTTTGATCCTAGTGGCGTGGCGAGGGTTATCGAGCAATGTGCCAGGGCGGTGGAGGATCAGGACAAGCTTTCGACTCGTTTCAGCGACGTGGCGGACTTATTGATTGAGTCTGATTATTGGGCCGGCAAAGAGAATGCCGAGCTGGTGTCCGCAAAGCATGTCGAGCAAGCCATCGTCGAGAAGACATTTCGGTTGAATCTCATCGAGAAGCGTTTACAGGAGCTGATCGCCGACGGAATTGTGCTAGTGGATGTCGATGGTTCTGTTTTGGGGCAGGTCAACGGCCTGGCGGTTTATCAGATGGGTGATTTCAGCTTTGGCAAGCCATCCCGGATCACCGCCAAGACATTCATGGGCCGGGGCGGGATCGTGAACATTGAGCGGGAGTCAAAACTCAGCGGCAAGGCCCATGACAAAGGCGTACTGATCCTGAGCGGCTACCTCGGCGCCAAGTACGCGCAGGAACGGCCGTTGTCCCTTTCCGCCAGTATCTGCTTCGAACAGTCTTACGAGGGTGTAGACGGCGACAGCGCCTCGTCCACGGAGCTGTACGCTATTCTTTCTAGTCTGTCCGAAATTCCGATTCGGCAGGGGTCTCGCTGTCACCGGCTCAGTCAATCAAAACGGCGAGATCCAGGCGATCGGCGGTATCAACCAGAAGATCGAAGGTTTCTATGATGTTTGCCGGCTCAAGGGGATTACGGACACTCAGGGTGTATTGATGCCGAAGTCCAATTTGCGCCATTTAATGCTGCGGCCTGATGTTGTCGAAGCCGTTAAAGATGGAAAGTTCCATATCTATGCGGTGAACAGCATCGACGAAGGCATAGAAGTTCTCATGGGAGTTCCAGCCGGTGAACGCGACCACGACGGGCATTACCCCGAAGGATCCATTAACCAGCGGGTAGAAAAGAAGTTGCGGCAATTCTCCGAGCAGTTGCGGCAAATTGCCGGGACCGCGAACCCCACAGAGGCGGCGAGCGAAAAATCCGACTAAGCCAAACTTAGCCCTCGATCTCCTTTTGCGATTCGGGTTTTTGGCCCAGGGGCACGGAGAGTTGCAAAGTTTGTCCTTTGCGAAGAATCGTGAGCTTCACGACTCTGCCGGCTTCCAGCCCGCCGATCATCCGCAGGACGTCTCTTGGGCTATCGACTCGGGTATCGTTCACTGAGAGGATGACATCTTGCGAGCGAATGCCACTGCGCTCGGCTGACTGACCCGGCAGGACAGAATTAACCAGCACTCCTTTCACGGGCGAAAGACCAAGACTTTTCGCTTGATCTAGGGAAACTTCGGCCATTTGCAATCCCAGCCAACCCCAAACGAGCTTGTGCCCCGTCATCAGCCGAGGAACTATTCGTTTGATAACGTTAATCGGGGTCGCGAATCCCATGCTGCCGCGCTCCGATGCCATGGTGATCATGCCGATGACGTGACCTTTCGGGTTCAATAATGGGCCGCCGCTGCCGCCAGCATAGGCGCCGGCATCCGTTTGTATCAGGTCATAGCCGGCCGAATCCTCATAGGTACGTCCGGCCCGGCTGATGATGCCCAAGCTCATGGAGCTCTCACGACCGAAGGGGTACCCGAAGACCACCGCCAGTTCCCCTACTCTAATGGAGTCGGAATCGCCTAACGACAGTACCGGAAGCGCACGCCCGGTATCGATCTTGAGCAGCGCCAGATCCACCTGGGAGTCAGCTGCGATAAGCTTTGCCGGCACCCGCTGGAGATCTGCCAGCCGGACCTCGATCTCCTTTGCTTTATCGACGACATGTTGTGCCGTGAGAATATATCCGTCTGGATGGATGATGAATCCGGAGCCCCGACTCCCTTGAGGCTGTTGGGCTTTAAGTCCGGTTTTAGAGTCACTCTGCGGGACGACACGGATCTGGACGACGGCTGGACGCGCGTCGTTGGCGAGTCGGACATAGGCACGGCTCACCCGGTCGAGTTCGGACTCAGTCTCGCTTTGCGGGGCGTCACGCCAGATCGCCGGGGGCGGGGTTATAAGTTCGTTGGCTGGTGCAGCCGCCGGGAGTAGAATAAGAAGAGCAAAACCAAAAAAGCGAGCCCTGAGTGTCCGATGCATTGTCGTCTCCGTTTCCGAAATCTGCCTCCCTTTATCGAAAAGCTGAAGCAAAGACAAGAGCCCAACGTCCACGGTTTCTTTTGTAGTTTGGCGGCTTACTCAATGGCGCACTCGCCCAACCGATGTGTTATCTTTTGCGAGTGACGGGGCTCCGAGATAAGGTTGTGCTGGTAACCGGCGCCAGCGAGGTATTGGAGACGCGATCGCTGTAGAGTTTGCCCGGGGCGACGCCGTTGTTGTAGTTTCCTCGCGCAATGAGGAAAAGCTTCAGGCATTGGCGCAACGGCTCAACAGTGGTGACGGCCAAGCGCTGGCACTGCGCTGCGATGTGGCGAACAGAAAACAAGTCGCTGCCCTTGATGCCATGATCGCCGGGCGGGTCGGCTTGGAGTTAGAGAATGCTCTGAGACTGGAAGCGGCGGCGCAAGCCGGCTGCATGGAAACCGCGGATTTCAAAGAAGGCTATAGAGCATTTGTGGAGAAGCGATCGCCGGTGTTCAACCGGTCTTAGCTCTCGAAAACGGATGTTGCCCTTTCTCGATCAAGATCACTCCCAGCTCCGGGCGCGAGTGCGTCAATGGGCGGAAAAGAATCTCTTTTCTGGTGGCGGCGAAGAACGGCAAACTGACGACGTAGCGCGGCGGCTTGTGCGACAGCTCGGTAACGAAGGGTTTCTGTCGTACGCGTTGCCGAAGAAATTCGGCGGCGTGCGAGGAAAAGTCCAAGCCCGCGACCTGTGCGTCATTCGAGAGGAGCTGGCGCGCGGGTGGATGCTCGCCGATACGATGTTCGCGGTGCAGGCTTTAGGCAGCTATCCTATTGCTCTCTTTGGCACCGAAGAACAGAAACAACGCTACCTTCCACCCTTGGCGAAAGGAACCGCCATCGCCGCCTTTGCGCTGACGGAATCCGAAGCCGGCTCGGACGTTGCCGCGTTGAAGAGCCAAGCCGTGCGCCGCGACGGAGGATATGTTCTGACGGGAAATAAGCGCTTTATCTCTAACGCCGGAATTGCCGATAGCTATGTTGTCTTCGCTTCCACCGCGCCTGATCTGGCAGGCAAGGGAATCAGTGCATTCGTAGTCGATGCCAATAACCCTGGCTTGATCGTCAAAAAGCGGATTCAAGTGATCTCCCCCCACCCCATCGGCATGATCGCCTTTGAAGAGTGCGTTATTCCTGAGAGCTCACTCATCGGAAACCAAGGGGACGGACTCAAAATCGCCCTCGTGACTTTGGACCTTTTCCGCTGCACGGTAGGGGCGGCAGCCGTGGGACTGGCTCAACGGGCCATGGAAGAAGCTTTGGATTACGGTCGGAAGCGGCGTCAGTTCGATCGACCCTTGACGGAGTTTCAGGGGATTCAATTCAAGCTGGCGGAAATGGCGACGGAGTTGGAAGCCGCGCGGCTGCTGGTCTATCAAGCGGCGTGGACCCATGACTCTGGCGCCGCCGATGCGAAGCTCAAGTCTTCTATGGCCAAATTGTTCGCCACCGAGGCGGCGCAAAAAATCGTCGATCAGGCTTTGCAGATTCACGGCGGCATGGGTGTTGTGGCTGGCAGCGTTATGGAACGGCTTTATCGAGACGTGCGCGCTTTGAGAATCTATGAAGGGACATCTGAGATTCAGAGAATCGTGATCGCGAGGAGCCTACTGGGGAAATCGAGGATCGAGGATTGAGGATGGAAGATGGAAGATTGCGATCTTCGATCCTCTATCGTCTATCTTCGTCGAAAGGAAGAACTATGGACTTTGAATTATCCGAGGAACTGATCGCGGTCCGTGACCTGGCGCGCGAGTTTGCGGAGAAGGAGATTGCGCCCACCGCCGCACAAGACGACAAGGAACACAAGTTTCGCAAGGATCTACTGCTCAAGATGGGCGAACTGGGATTTTTCGGCAGTGTCATTCCGGAGACCTACGGCGGCAACGGTCTCGGCTTTCTCGCCATGGTGCTCATCACGGAAGAAGTCGCGCGGGTTCACAGCGCCGTGCGCGTGGCGATCAATATGCAGATCGGCCCGGCGCTGGCGCTTTTACAGTTCGGCAATGAAGAGCAGAAGAAGAAATGGATTCCGCCGTTGTTGCGGGGCGAATTCGTCGCATGTTTTGCCATCACCGAGCCTGACGCCGGTTCGGATGTGTCGGCGATCAGAACAACCGCTACGCGTAAGAACAACGGCTACGTGATCAACGGCACCAAACTTTGGATTTCCAATGCGCCGGTTGCAGACGGTGGATTGGTTTATGCCTATACGGACAGGAGTCAAAAGCACCGCGGCCTATCCGCCTTTTACGCTAGCTTCGATCAGCCCGGCCTGACTCGCCGCGCACTTGAAACAATGGGCGCTCACGCCTCCCCCATCGGCGAGCTGACCTTCGAGAATTTCCAGCTTTCGTCCGACAACCTGATCGGCAATGAAGGCGACGGTTTCAAAGTCTGCATGTGGCAGCTCAATCAGACGCGTCTCAACTGCGCTGCGGGGGCTCTGGGTGTTGCCTGCGCCGCACGCCAAGCGGCGGTGAATTATTGCAACCAGCGGGAGCAATTCGGACAGAAGATCGGCCAGTATCAGATGAACCAAGAGCTGATCGCCCAAATGGTTGTGCAGGAAGAAGCGGCACGCCTGCTGGTCTATCGTGCCGCCTGGCTTGCCGATCAGGGAAAACCGAACAATCTCGAGACGTCCATAGCGAAGTATACCGCAGCGGAAGCCGCTGCCCATGCC
>JAHKKJ010000560.1 GCA_020027655.1 Deltaproteobacteria bacterium
GCAGCAGCCCCGCGCCGATGCACATCCCGTTGCCGGTAATAGGGATGTTGAGGCCTGCGGACTGCTTGCGGAGGGTGAGCCTGCAGTATTGCTGGTAGCATACGATTGCCCTTTGCCGACTCCGTATTCTGCATTTCAAGATTGCGACGAGCAACCCTTTGCGTGGGCTTGGCTAATGCGACCCCCGGCCGACGAGGTGGTCTCGCTTACGTGGTCGGATGCTTTACAACCTAGGCCTCCAAGTTTTGAGCGCTTGCCAGCCGGATTAGAGGTCCTGCGTTTTTACCTACGTAAAGACCCCGCTCTCGAGCGAATATGCAATACTCGTCGGTGGCTTTGGTCCCGTCATGTTTAGTAGTATGGTCCGTTACTGGCGCGTGTTCGGCACCGGGTTGAGTTTCGTTGCGGTCGGCATTGGCGGAGTTTTCGTATTTCCCGTGCTCAATATTGTCATTCGAAGCCGTCAACGGCGTACGGTTATCGCTCGCCATGTAATCAGGTTTACTTTCCGCTGTATCGTTGGCCTGATGCGCGTGATGGGCGTGTTCCGCTATGAAATTACCGGACTGGAACGACTGGAGCGTCACGGACTACTGATTCTTGCCAACCATCCGACGCTCATCGATATTGTGTTTCTCATGGCTTTCGTCAAGCGAGCCGACTGCATTGTCAAGAGCAGGCTTTGGCGCAACCCGTTCACCCATGCCACGGTCCGTGCCGCAGCCTATGTCCGCAATGATGATTATGGTGTCCAGCTCATTGAAGACTGCGTCGAAGCAGTTCACCGTGGCGGCAATCTGATCATTTTTCCTGAAGGTACGCGCACGCCCGCGAGCGGTACGATTATCCTTAAGCGGGGCGCGGCGAATATTGCGGTGCGCGCTCAGTGCAGCGTCACGCCGGTGCTCATCCGGTGCGCTCCTCCGATGCTGGTCAAGGGAAAAAAATGGTGGCGGCTGCCATCCTGCCCGTCGCGTTACAGGATTGAGGTGCAAGAGGACATCGATATCCGGCCTTTTATCGCTGAAGCCGGCAGCAGTGCTTTAGCCGCGCGGCGCCTCACCGATCATTTGCAGGAATATTTTACTCAGGAGAAAGTACGTCATGGGGTCGGTTGAGGACGAAGTAAAACAACTGATCATCGATGTTCTTCAACTTGAAGACGTCACTCCGGCCGACATTGATACTGACGCGCCATTATTTATCGATGGACTTGGGTTAGACTCCATCGACGCACTCGAACTGGGGGTGGCCCTCCATAAGCGTTATGGGATATCCCTGTCGGGCGATGCGGAAGAAGTTCGTCGCCACTTTGCGTCGGTGCGTTCGCTCGCCGCCATGATCGCCAGTCATAGGACGAAATGAAGGGGGACAAACTATGACTTTATCCAATGCGATGACTAAAGAGGACATTTACCCGATGTTGGTCGATATGTT
The DNA here is from genome assembly GCA_020027655.1 of Deltaproteobacteria bacterium. Classification (GTDB taxonomy): domain Bacteria; phylum Desulfobacterota; class Binatia; order UBA9968; family UBA9968; genus DAIRFP01. The sequence continues at coordinate 1,438 of JAHKKJ010000560.1, forward strand.
GCATGAGATGTTCGAGTTGGATAGGTCGAAAATAACGCTTGATGCGAATCTGTACTCCGATCTCGATATCGACAGCATCGATGCCGTCGATCTTGCGGTGAGGCTAAAAGAACTTACAGGCAAGAGAATGCAGCCCGAGGTTTTTAAAAGTGTCCGCACCGTTCAGGATGTCGTTGACGCTTTAGCCGCACTGTTGGGAAAATAATCCCCTATGTCAGTGTCAACTCTGGTGATGATCTGCATCACCTTGATTTACCCGCTGGCTGTCTGGCTCGGGCAGGGACAAATCGAGCCCCGATTCCTCGCCGGCTTGTTGGTGCTTGCCGGATTGACACGGGTGCATATGCTAAAAATTAGCCAGGTTGGGCGCTGGTGGCTGGGAGGAACGCTGCTCCTTTTCTTATTGGCGGTGTGGAGCAATGTATTGCTTCCGTTAAAACTTTACCCGGTGTTGGTGAATGCAGCGCTCTTGGGCGTATTCGCTTACAGCCTTATCTCCCCGCCTTCGATGATCGAGCGTTTCGCCCGCATTCGCGAGCCAAATCTTCCCACGCGGGCCATCAGCTATACGCGACGCGTGACACAAGTCTGGTGCATGTTTTTCGCTGCTAACGGCGTGATTGCGCTCATGACTGCGTTATGGGCCTCGTCGGCTACCTGGACGTTGTACAACGGGCTCATCGCGTATTTAATGATGGGGCTTTTATTCGCAGGAGAGTATGTCGTTCGTTGGCATTTCAAAAGGCAACTGAATGGCTGAACTTCTCGATATGTTGGGCATGCTAACCACCGCACGAAAGCCTGGCCACATGGTGGGTTGGCGGTTTGGAAAATCGATTGGGCATGAGGAATTCCTTGCCCGGGTGCGAGCGTGGAAAGAACTCCTTCGGCGCACATCCGGCCAAGCATTCGCACTCTACCTCAATGATAGCGTCGAGTTCGCTAGTGCGCTGTTTGGAGCTTGGGCGGCCGGCAAGATGGTTTACCTTCCTGGTGATACGTTGCCGGCTACCTGCGCGCACCTGCGTCAAACTGTGCATGGTTATTTGGGCGAGTTCGCATCCGAATGGAATCCCATTGTGCCGGCAGCGCAAGACGAAAGGGCTCACGACGATGCTTTCGATTGTTTGAACGGTGACTTTGTCGGTTTGGTGCTCTTCACATCTGGAAGTACCGGTGCGCCGCAAGCCATTCCGAAAAAGCTGTCACAGATGTCGCGAGAGGTGGCAACCCTTGAAACGCAGTTTGGCGACCTCCTCGGCGCCGCCGACGTCATGACAACAGTATCCCATCAACACATCTATGGTTTACTCTTCAACGTTTTGTGGCCGCTTACGGCGGGTCGGGCCTTCCACGCGAGAAGCTTTTCATTCCCGCAGGAGCTGATGGCGGTGTTAGCGGAACGCGACGGTCTACTGGTATCCAGTCCCGCTCATCTGAAACGTTTGCCTGAACATCTCGCTTGGACGACGATGTCGAACCGGCTGCGAGCGGTGTTTTCGTCCGGGGGACCTTTGCCCTTCGACGTTGTACGTGAAACCAAGCGATTACTCGGTTTGGTGCCGATTGAAGTCTATGGAAGCTCTGAGACTGGTGGAATCGCCTGGCGTCAGCAGCATACGAGAACGGATGAAGCATGGACCCCCATACCCGGACTGGTATTTCGCATCGATCCTGAAGAAGGCGTGCTAGAAATTCGCTCGCCGCATTTGCCTAACGAAGAGTGGTTTCCTACGGCAGACCGCGCCACATCCGTGGGGAACAATCGTTTCCTGATCAGGGGACGCGTCGATCGGATTGTCAAGATCGAGGAAAAGCGGATATCGCTGGCGGCGCTCGAATGTGAGTTGACGGCATCCCCCATGGTGGCTGATGCCCGCGTGATTCTAATCGAAGGGCGACGCCCGCGGATTGCCGCCTTCATCGTGCCGTCGGTGATTGGGCGTAGCAAGTTGACGGAAGTCGGTAAGTTAGTCTTCAATCGAATCCTGCGCGACGCGCTCAGTCAATCCATTGACCCGGTTGGAATACCTAGGGTCTGGCGTTATCTCGATGCCTTGCCAACGAACGCGCAGGGGAAGACTACGCATGCCGACCTGATCGCATTACTCGACGACGAGCAGTCTCGCCCCAGACTTCCACTTCAGCGTCTACTCGAAAGGGACGCCCAGCGTGCCGTCCTTGAGCTGACCGCTCCAGGCGACTTGTTTTATTTTGACGGTCATTTTCCAAGCGTACCAATTCTAGCCGGTGTGGTCCAAATCCATTGGGTGATTGCTTACGGGCGGCAATGCTTTGATTTGCCGCCAGTCTTTCTGGGCATCCATGCGCTCAAGTTT
>JAHKKJ010000561.1 GCA_020027655.1 Deltaproteobacteria bacterium
CCAGGACGTCGAGCAGCCTCCAGATCCCAAAATTCGCTCCATATTCACGCGCGCCCAGCGCCATGAAGTCGTCTGTATGAGAGGTATCCGCGGGCATAGGCCGCCGCCCCATGGTGTGAGGGCCAGGCTTAGATTCCCACTCATGCATGACGTTGATCGTTACGGCGATCCGCGCTCCTCCGGGCCACTCAGTAAACCAGGCGGGTCTCTTGGGGGTCTTCGGCCGATAGTTCCATTGGTACGCCTTGACGAAATCTAATGATTCCATGACAACTCCCTCCTTGGGCCGATACTTTGCCGAGCTCGACGGCAAGCGGGAAGCGTGGAAGCCGATCCTGGAGGCCGCCCGCCGACGCTGCGCTAGCCGGCCGCGATTTTTCTTTCCGAGCTCTCGCCTTCTTCTTCCGGATGAATCGAAACCACCGGGCACGGAGCCGTACGAACTACCTTTTCAGTGACGCTGCCTAAAAGTACGTGGGAAAAACCCGTTCTGCCGTGTGTGGACATGACAATCATGTCTGCACAGTCTTCCCGCGCTCGTTCCACGATGTTCTTGTAGGGTAATCCCATTTCGACTTTCGTCCGAACTTCTACCAGCGGCAGCAGGTCGGCCAGGTTGTCCTGGAGGAAATGCGATAGCGCGGCTTGCGATTCTTCCAGAAGGTTTTCAGTGTGCCGGCCTATGGCGATTGGGTCACCGAAGCGCTTTAACTGCTCGCTGAACTGCATGATCTCATCCCGATTGATCACGTGGTAGACGTTGATTTCCGCGCCAAAACTCTGAGCGAGATTGAAAGCATACCGCAGGCCCGTCAAGGAAAGTTTCGAAAGATCTGTAGGGGCGAGAATTTTCTTAACGTGGTTCATGACCGTCTCCTTTCTTATAGTTAGTATTCCATTACTATGACTGAGCACGAAGTATGCCACCCAACCCGCGATCAGATTAACGAGTTTTTAGGGTTAGCTTTGAGTCATGAGAATCGTTGACCTCAAAGGAATCTCGTTCAGGCCACCCGACAATCATCTTGCCGTAACTTGCCGGCGAGTTTCTCAGAAGTAAGAAATCAAATTATTCTTTTCTCATTTGCGACATTGATCCTTCTCTACGCTTCAGACGGTAACCGATCTCATCGAGCTCAAGTGGTCAAGATTCTTGTTGAAAGACGACTGGCGTAGCCTGGCACTTAAATTGCCCTGAGTAGAATGGGACAAACGAGTTTCAGGGTAGATTGTGGACATCGCCAATCACGGGCTGCAAACATCGATTCGAGTCGAAGTTCCAAAAGGCGATCATCACAAAGCCTTAATCGCATGTCAGGTGGCGTGTCCCGTACACACGGATGCTCGGGGTTATGTGCGCGCGATCGCCAACGGTGATTTCGAGCAAGCTTACCTTATCGCCAGGGGGCCGAATCCGTTTGCGTCGATTTGCGGCAGGATTTGTGGCGCGCCCTGTGAGATCTCTTGTCGGCGCGGAAAAATTCCCCGGACCGATGACGATGGATCATTCGTGGCGATGGACCGGCCCATCGCGATCCGCGTGCTCAAGAGGTTCGTCTGCGAGTCGTACGGAGCTGAAGCGCGCCCCGCGGATCAGATTTTGACTGGGCTCAGGAGCCATATCCCGCAAATCGCGGGTGACGCTGAGGAAATGGCATTCCTGCTCCGCGCCGCCACTCAAGGGACGTTGATCCCTGCCCACGGGGAAGGTGTTGCGATTATCGGCTCCGGCCCGGCTGGGCTGAGCGCGGCGCATGATCTGGCGCTGCTAGGCTTTGCTCCAGTGGTGTTCGAGTTAGAGCCCGTGGCTGCGGGAATGCTCGCCGTGGGTGTGCCGGAATACCGTCTTCCGCGCGAGTTGATTCGGCGAGAAGTGGCTGTCATTGAGGCGCTCGGCGTCAAGATTCGCTGTAACACCAAGGTTGGGCGGGATGTTTCTTTTCGTTCGCTAAGACAAGATTTTTCCGCCGTTATCATCGCCGTCGGTGCAAAACAACCAAGGGCGTTGGGTCTTCCGGGTGAGCCGGGGCCGGGCGTTTACGGTGGCGTTGATTTCCTGCGTGCTGTCGCCCTGAGCGAGAGTTTGCCGCTGGGCTCGGACGTAGTGGTGATCGGCGGGGGAAACGTCGCTTATGACGTTGCACGGACCGTCGTCCGCCAAGCCACTTACGACGTCGCGCGCATGGCTGCCCGTCTGACGGGAACGCGGCGGGTTCGTCTAGTCTCCCTTGAAACGCTGGAGGAGATGCCGGCCGATACGGTGGAGATCCGCGAAGGAGAAGAGGAGGGAATCGAGCGGCTCTCCGGCTGGGGTCCCGTGACTATTCGGCGTGGAGATCAAGGAAAGGTCGTCGCTCTCGAGATCAAACGGTGCCTGCGTGTTTACGATGATCAACGCCGCTTCGCGCCTCAGTTCGAGGAAGCGAATCGGCAGATTCTAGATTGCGACACGATTTTGATCGCGGCCGGCCAGGCACCCGACCTCTCCTTTTTGGCAGAGGGCGGCGCCGACGTCGAGCAATTCCGGCCCGGGTGGCCGAAGGTCGATCCGGTCACGCTCATGACCACGGCTCAAGGGGTTTTCGTCGCGGGAGACCTGGCGCATGGGACTAGACTTTTGATCGACGCCGTGGCCTCAGGAAAAAAAGTGGCGCGCTCGGTCTACAAGTACGTGACGGGGCGAACGCTTCACCCTGAAACGTTAATGGGGTTTATTCCGCTCGACCGCTATCAGCGCGAACGCGGTTATGAACGGATTCGACGCGTAGAGCTATCAACGGTCTCCGCAGATGAGCGGCTGCGCGATCCGACCACGCCGGTGGAAAAGTGCCTCCGAGCGGACGAGGCGATACGCGAAGCTTCGCGCTGCCTCGATTGCGGCGTCACGCCGGTCTTCGACGGCGCCCGCTGTATTCTCTGCGGCGGATGCGTCGATGTCTGCCCGACGCTCTGTTTAAAGATCGTTCCTCTCGCCGATCTGCAACAGACGGCGGAAGTCGCGGAATTTCTGGCATCCCAATTGGGTGAAAGCGCCGATCTGGAAAACAACTCGGCGATTCTCAAAGACGAGGACCGCTGCATCCGCTGCGCGCTTTGTGTGGAGCGCTGCCCTGCGGACGCCATCGCCATGGAGCGAGTGAGGTTTCAAACCGAATGGAGGAACGCATGACGATCGATGCGAGACCGACAACCGTTGCCCACTCGCGCCTCGATCCCGAAGCGATGCCGCGGCGGGATTTCCTCGGCCTCGCCGCCTGGTGGTCGGCCGCCGCCGCCTTATTATTCGGCTTTCTTGGCGCCATGCGCTTGCCTAAAGCCGCCGTGCTCCCTTCGCCCTCCAAGAAGTTCAAGGTCTCGCTCCCGGCTTCGTTGGCTTCCGGACAAGCCTACATCCCGGGGGGCCGGGCGGTTGCCGTATATAAGGAAGGGAATCAGGTCTACGCGCTCTCCACGATCTGCACTCACCTGGGTTGCATCGTCAAAGCTACCGATAACGGCTTCGACTGTCCCTGCCACGGTTCAAAATTCGCCAAGGATGGCTCCGTTTTGAAGGGGCCGGCACCGAAGGGGTTGCCATGGCTGGAGGTGAAGCACGCCGGCGGCGATAACTTTTTGATCGACGAAGGAAAGACCGTGGCGATGGGGACATCGGTGAACGTATGAACCAGGTTACGGCCAGAAAAATTCCGACGGAAGAACCGGCGTCTCGCCGTTTCATTGAAAACCTCCGGGGGGCTCCCCGTCGCTTGAGCGAGACCCTGTTCCGGACGGGGAG
>JAHKKJ010000101.1 GCA_020027655.1 Deltaproteobacteria bacterium
GCCCCTTTTTTTCGCTTCAAGGATATCTTCCGGCGAGTGGGCAACGACAATCTTTCCCGCCTCTCCGGCTTTCACGATCTTGTCGAGTTGGTCCTGGCTTCGGCGAAAGAGCTCGTCAGGGTTGGCTTTGCGGTATTCTGTGTAGTGCCCGGAGGAGTCTCTGCGGATGGTGCCGAGGTCACCTCGGATAGCAAAGACAGCAACATCCAGGCCTCCGGCCCGCATGTTGTCGGGAACCTCGGGATCAAATTCAGGCAATTTTCCACCTCCCACAAGATTGGGATGACAATGTAAGTCCACGGTCACCACATCCCGAAACGGCTCGGCAGCTTCAGCGAGAATCTCTGTTTCACCGCGGAAGTAGTCGAGCGCGGACGGCATCGCATGAGCCGATGCCAAACCGGAAAGTATTGTGGAAAGAAAACGACGCCGGGTCAAAGGTCGCGTAGCGGTATCTTTTTCGGCCGTGGTCATAGACTCATTTGGGGAGTTGGCTTCCGGATTGGAGCCGTGTAAAGGTTGAGGACTTAACCCTTTGCGCCGAGGATATATCAAACGTGGCCAGCAAGAAAAGCGTAGCAAAAAAGCAAAAGCGTTTTCATGCGGGTCAGCGAAACCATGACAGCGCGCCTTTTTGGCCAGAATTGGGGCCCGTGGTTTTCTTGGCGGTGATCTTTCTCATCAATTTCATCGCAAGAATCATCCTCTCACCGCTGCTCCCGACCATCGAAAAGGAACTGGCAATCAGCCACGGCCAGGCGGGATCTTTCTTCTTCTTGATCTCGGCCGGTTATGTAATCGGACTGCTAGGATCGGGATTCCTGGCGTCCCGTTCGAGTCACAAAATTGCCATCGTGATTTCCACCGCCGGCGTTGGAATCGCGCTCCTGGGGATTTCCGTCGTGAGCAGCTTATGGGCGATGCGCGTCGGACTCTTCGGCTTGGGGTTCGCAGGCGGTCTTTACATTCCCTCGGCGATCGCAACGATCACGTCGTTGATCGAACGGCCGCATTGGGGGAAAGCCATTGCCGTCCATGAGCTGGCACCCAACCTGGCTTTTTTTGCCGGGCCCTTTGTCGCAGAATTGTTCTTGAATTGGTCGACGTGGCGCTTGGCGTTGAGTGCTCTTGGCATGGCCTCGCTCATCGCGAGTTTCGCGTATTTCCGCTTTGGCCGGGGAGGCGAATTTGCCGGTGAATCGCCGGCATCGAGCGCTTTCGGATTACTGGTTCGCTCGGCTTCGTTCTGGATCATGGCCGTGCTGTTTGGCTTGGGCGTAAGCTCCACGATCGGTGTTTATGCCATGCTTCCACTCTACCTTGTGAGCGAGCGACAGATCGATCTGAGCTGGGCCAATACGGTGGTTGCCCTCTCCAGGTCCTATGGACCCATCCTGGGGGTTCTCGGGGGTTGGGTGTCGGACCGTTTGGGTCCAAAGCAGACCATGGTTATGAGTTTAACTTTCACCGGAATCGCCACTTTGCTGGTGGGACTGGTTTCAGCCGTTTGGATCAGTATCGTCGTCTTGTTTCAGCCGCTCCTCGCCGTCTGGTTTTTTCCCGCGGCGTTTGCCGTTCTCGCCGCAACTACTCCAGCCGCCGCTCGCAATCTCGCGGTGGCCTTTACAATTCCTTGCGGTTATTTGATCGGTGGAGGGGTTGTCCCCACTTTCATCGGCATCATGGGCGACACAGGATCCTTCGCCCTCGGTTTTATTGTGACGGGAACTCTCATTTTGTTAGGCGGCACACTGGCATTGTTGTTGAGGTTACCGGCAAATAATTAATCAGGAAGGACTCTGAAGCGCCGGTTGTCATCGACACGCGCGCTGGTCTATAAGTTTGGCCTATGATGACCGTACAAGAATTCGCGGCGAAAATCAGAGAGAGTGACGAGATCGTCGTCTTCACCGGCGCGGGAATCAGCACGGAATCGGGAATTCCGGATTTCCGCAGTCCGGGCGGGCTCTGGACACGCTATAAGCCGGTTACCTTCCAGGACTATCTGAGCAGTGAAGCGGCGCGCGTCGAGGCTTGGAAAAGAAGATTGGAAACTCACGAAGCCCACAAGAACGCCAAACCTAACATCGGCCACTATTTTATTCAGTCGCTCGACCAGAAGGGTAAGCTTATCGGCCTCATTACGCAGAATGTGGACGGTCTGCACAGCGAAGCGGGTCTTGCCGATGACAAGATTGTCGAGCTGCACGGCACAAATCGACGGATCATTTGTTTGAAATGCAATAAATCCTTCGATCCCGACGAAGTCATTAGACGGCTGGTGGGTGATTTTTCGTCTCCCAAATGCGATGCGTGCGCCGGTATTCTTAAAGCGGCGACCATTTCGTTCGGCCAGGCGATGCCGCCGGAGGCGATGCGGCAGGCGCAAGAATGGACTGAAGGGGCGGCGGTCTTCATGGTCATGGGATCATCGTTGCAGGTACAGCCCGCCGCTTCTTTCCCGGTTCTCGCCAAACGTAACGGCGCGTTGCTGGCGATCATTAACCGTGAACCGACGCCGCTGGATGAGTACTCGGACTTCGTCCATCACGGCGCCATTGGAGAATTCTGCGGTAGGTTTGGCGAGATGATCGCCGATGGATGATTCAAAGCCGGAAGGCATTGATCGCAAAGAACACATAGGTCACATAGAAATTCTTTTTTGTGACCTCAGTTTTGCGCAACGTTATTTGCACCGGTGGCGCTAAGCCCCCTCTCTTCTCTCCCCCGAGACGGGGGAGATGTAAGAGGGGGATCTTTCGATTCTTTGGTTGCGGCTCCGCCCGCGCTAGGCTCTCTGTGGTTAATCAAAAAGTTTTCTGGCGTTAAAGCGGTGGTTACTCAGGAGGACAGTATGGCCGAATGGAAAATGGTCGATGCTGACGGTCACATCCGAGAGATCGAAAGCGATGTCTTTGAATACCTCCCGGAGCATTACAAGGGCCGTCGTGATGCCGTACTTTACTTCCCGCTACTGCCCCACCACGGTTGGCACCGCCAGGCGGGCAGCGGAGGAATGGGCGCATCGTTTTTAGTTCCGACCCTCGAGGATTGGCAAGAGGCACTGGATCAAGGCAACATCGAGGCGGCGGTGGTTTATCCCACGCGCTTCATGCACATCGGCCAGGTGGGTATGGTCGATTTCGCCGTCGATCTGAGCCGAGCCTACAACGACTATCTGTACGATCGTTTCCTATGCCAAGAATCGCGACTCAAGGGAATCGCGGTGCTGCCGTTGCAAGATGTCTCTGCAGCCGTTGCTGAGCTGCGCCGGGCAGTGAAGGAATATGGCATGGTGGGCGGTCTTTTACCCGCCGACGGCCTGCCTCGACCCTTGGGCCATCAGGATTTCTATCCTCTCTACGAGGAGGCTAATCGCTTGGGTTGCATGATGGCGGTTCACTCGCAAAACTCGCTGCGCAACAACGATCTCTTTATGTGGCGCCACGAAGCAGCGACCTTGGCTCATGTCTGGCCGCAGATGCGCCAGTTTACCAATCTCATGTTTTCCGGCGTGCTCGGACGACTGCCTGATCTGAAAATCGCGTTCTTGGAAGCCGGCTGCGGCTGGGTGCCATATCTGATGAGCAAGATGGAGCCGCGCATGGGAGAGCTGTTGCGCCCATCGAAGCTCATCGAGCGGGGCCAGATTTATTTCCAATGTGGCGAAGAGATGACCACCAGCCGCGATCTCGAGTTGCTCGGGGACGATTGTCTGTTTTGGGCGTCGGATTTTCCCCACGAGGGAATCGTGGATATGGCCAAGGCGGTGCAGGAATTTCTTGACCGCAAAGACATTCCCGACGCGGCCAAGCGCAAGATCAGTTACGACAATCCGAAGCGGCTTTACGCGCTCTAGGTCTCTCGCTGTTCAATGCGTTCAAACCGTTCAAGAAGTTCAAAACGTTTAAAGAGTCCGAGGCTGATTCGAACGACTGGAACCATTTGAACGTCTTGAACCGCTTGAACGATAATCTTTAGACGTTGACATCAGCCTGAACTTTTTCGCGGACGTCCTTGCGCGTTACATAATCGATGATTTGGATCTTTTCCGCCGGCCCGGAGCGGTTGCCCATCATAATCATCGGACCCGAACCCGTGTTTTCCAGTTGATAAAACGACCCCCCGGTGATGAGCGCGGCCTGGCCCGGCTTGAGCACCGCTTCGCCGCCATCAGGAAAACGCATCGTGCATTCTCCGTCGATTACATAAAAGGTTTGGTCAGCATTGTGGCAGTGCATCTCGTCCTTGTGCCCCGGCTTATAGTAGTGCATCCAGGCATGGAAACGGGGCGTGTTGAAGACGTTTTTGCGTCGCTTCTCTTTATGGGCCAAATCCACCAAATCGATAACTTCAATGCTCATAAGAAACCTCCCTTGTATTATTCGATCGAACCAGAAAAATTAGAGAACCGCAATCACCTCTATCTGAAACAAAAACTGGCCCCGCAGATCTGCTTTCAGCGCGTGACGCGCGGGTCGATCGTGTTCGTCAGGAAACATCTTTAACCATGCTTTGTTGACCGAGTCGCGAAGCTTTTCCTCTTTAAGAAAGACCGTCAGGTGGGCGATGTTGTCGGGTGTGCCACCGGCCTTTTCCATGAAAAGCCTCAAATTGCGGAACATCGCTTCTGCTTGCTCGTCCGGCTCCGGTGAAAGCACGCCGGTCTTGGCGTCTTTGCCGGAGATCGCTGAAGAGAAGACCATATTGCCGATGACGGTGCCGTTGGGAATCGGCGCGCCATGTTCCATGCCTTCGATGTGAATGCTTTTTCTTTTCGCCATACCTAGCCTCCCTGGGCGCTTTCAAGTGTGTCGTGTCATTCAATGCATATCATGTTGATAAGCGCGGTGTCTACGCTGGCTGGGGCTAGGGTGACTATCGCAAGCGGGCTGATCTTACCGCCGGATTGAAAGAGTCTGCCCAAGGATCTAAATCATGTCTATGAAAAAGAAAAAATTTCTCAAGCGCCGGTTCCAACTCCATTGGGGCGGGGGTTGGATCACAGAAGAGGCCCGCTCAAAGACGCAGTACCACGAGCCGTCGATTCAGCTCCTTTCCTTCGATTCGGGAGGCCGGTCGATCCGTTTTTGTTACTACCATGATGGTTTTTACCAAGGGGGCCCGCTCATCCTTAGCGAATCCCATCTTGCCGGCCTGCGACGAGAAATCCGCAAGAATAGAACTATCCACGCCCTACTCAAAAAGCTACTCTGACCGGGATGGATATAATGAATGGTTTCAAGCCGACATGCGCCGACTTTGAGTCAGGAGCAGAGTCAGTTTTGCCCAATCCGTATTGCCGCGGCTTTGGGAATGAAGCCAGGGGGGCGGCCGTGTTTAGACCGAATCTCCAACCAGCCGTCCCGGCTGCCAACCACGTTAACTTGTGTTCCAGGTTCAATATTGGCAATGAGCTGGGAGTCTGTTCTGGGCGCGCTAAGGACGCGCGTTGGCTGAATGATTTCGTAGCTTTCCGAAGATGCTGAGGAAGACTTGACAATGGCCGTCGTGGCTTTCTCTGACACTTTCGCGATTCTTGAATCAACGGGCGGCGCCAGGGGAATTGCGGGCGCGACTCTAATCGGTTTGTCTATGGAGTCGCCGTCTTTGCTCCGTGTTTCCTCTGGCTTGGGTTGTGACTCCATGTTGGCGGCGGTGGAGAATCTTGACGGGTTCCGCATAGCCTCGAACTTCGCAGGCTGTTCTTTTGACATGGGGGAGGCAGGCTGCGTAGCTGAAGACTCTGGTTCCGAATCCTTCCCTAAATAACCGGCGGCAAGAACTCCACCCACTACCAACACGCCCACTGCGCCCGTAAAAATCCCGAAACGGCGTTTCTTCTCTTTTAACCCTGGTCGAGAAAGTTCGCTGGCCACAGGGGTTCCGACGGCAATGGCGGTGGTCAAGTTTGCGGAATGGTGATGCTGCGGTTCAGCAGAAATCCCGTTTGTCTTGTCAAAGCTATCATTATGAAGGACGCGTACCTCAGAAGCAGGTGCTCCGAAAGGAGTTCGTTCGACGATGTCACCACGCGCAGTGTCTGCAGACTCTTCCCCAGTGAGCTCAAGGATGTTGTGTCGATCGTAGTGGATCGCGCTTCTTGACGCCGGCTGTTGAGGAGATTCCGGGGCGAGGTCCAAAAGCTGGCTCATTGATACGATCTCTTCCTGAATCAGGCGATCCCGTTCGCTGACCTCTGCCTGTTTCGATCGCAGTTCCTCAAGTCGCTGGCGAAGGATTACCAATCGCTCTACCTGAAGCTGATTCTGGTTTATCAGTTTTTGCTGGTGCAGGGCGTTCTCTTCCCGGAGTTGGAAATTGGTCTCGCCCAATTCCTGGTAGCGCAGTTCCATTGCCATGAACCGCATCTGACTCGCTTCCAACGACTTGTTTTTTTCCTGCTCGGCTGCGAGCTCATTCTGCAGTTGAAGATTATTGGCCTCAAGTCGGCTTCGCAGCCCCTCGAACGCTGTCTGGCGCGATTCTGTGTCTCCAAGCGACTCTCGGGTGCTCTCCAAGTCGCGAACCTTGGCTTGACTGGCTTCGAGTTGTTCCTTCAGGACGGCGATTTCCGCATCCTTTTGCGAATTCCGGTTCGCTTCGTCAGCTTCGTAAGGATGAGGATCGTTCGATTCTGACGGTGTTTTTGCCGTCGCAAGTTCTGCCTGTAGCCGCTCACGGTCCCAGCGTAGCTCAGTGATCTCAGATTCCTTGCTATTCAGATGTGCCCGGAGAGTTTCGAGCTGTTCCAGCCTACTCTCGCTTGCCTCGAGTTTCTTCGATAGAGATGAAACTTGCTGCAAGAGCTCTTCGTTTCTGGCAATGAGTTCTGCCGGTGCTCCATTTGCTTGTGGAAAAACATCGGTTGGGGCATTGGAAATTCCCGGTGCTGGACCGTCGGCGAGTTTATGCTTGAGTTCCTCTAGTTCATTACGCTTGCTCTTGAGCTCTCGTTCCGAGGCAACCAAAAAGATTCCCAGTAAGCCGAGCGCCGCACCGGCGACGATCCAGATAAACATAGTATCCATTGTTTTGTCTCCTATTGAGACCCACTATCGGTGGGATCTCCAGTATTCGCTGCGGGACTTTTTCTTCGGTAACAGAATTTCCTCCTGTTGCCGGTTTGGTAAGATCTCTTCCAGCCGGTTGACGGGAGGACGGGTCGAAAGTTCGTACGGTCAACCGAATTGCATTCATGGACAAAGCGTTTTTTGTTGACCGGCTGCTCGAATCGATAAGATTTCCTGATGGGAAAAGCTTATAACCGCCTACGCCAAATATGTGCCAAGCGGACAGCCGTTAGAATACCCTAGATAAGAACTTGATAAAAAAAGACTTTTTACGCTACCGCGGGCCGTGCTTCGGATCGGAAAGGCGGGCTCGCGTTGAACAAAATCGTGAATACGGAGCAAAATTGTCGGAGTGTTATAGGGGACCTATGGCTTAGAAATCGCGATCCTTTCTAGCCCGAATCGGGATAGCCTGAACCTTCAAGTAATCAGGAAACGGGACTATTTTGGATAGTCGACTCCGCAGGATAATCTTCACAGCTATCGCTTCGAGCAGCTGAGCGCACATTGTGGTTCATCTTTATTAGTCCTTAATTTGCACGATCACTTCGGTTTCAACCGGCGCATCGTTCGCAAGCGAGGCGACGCCTACGGCTGCGCGCGCATGCTCGCCGCGCTCGCCCCAGAGTTCGACGAAAAGATCTGAAGCACCGTTTACGACCTGAGGCATTTTAGTGAATCCCGGTGCGACGTTCACGTAGCCGATCAATTTTACGAACCGCTCCACGCGATCGAGGTCACCCAACGCCGACTTGATAATCGCTAAATGATTGAGGGCGCAGCAGCGTGCCATCTCGTAGCCTTGCTCCAACGTCACCTTGTCGCCAACTTTGCCGACGTAGGTATGGGGCTCACCGTTGAGTCTTCCAGTGTTACCGCCCACGAACAAGAGATGACCGACTCGAACGAAGGGGATGTAATGCGCAGCAGGCTGCGGCGGGGTTGGAAGCTGTAATCCGAGTGTTGCCAATTTCTTTTCGATCTCCATGGTACCTCCTTATTGAATTTGGATTGCAAATCATTGTACGGCGGCGATTCTAGGATATCCGCGGCAAAAATGACAAGCGGTTTTTAGGTATCACTTATGCGATGGACTTAAAGCCGGTCCGCTCTGGATTCTGGTCTCGACAAATCCGTTTTCACGGCGGCGGGAAGTTGATATCTATTGGCATGAATGGCTATCGTGCTTATCGATGGCGAACGTCACGAAAAGAATCGAAGGGTAGGGCGCTGAAGATGGTTGTGGATTTCCAGCATCATTATGTCCCGGTGGATTTGGCAAAAAAAAGGGGCCTTTATTCCGACAAAACGACCTACTTGCAAGAAGGCGGTCGTCGCGCCACGACGATGCACGCCAAGCTTTATGATCTCGAGTTACAGCTCAAAGACATGAGCGAAGCCGGAATCGATGTTTCCGTGCTGTCCTGTCTATTAGGATGGAATGCTTCATTAGATGAGTGCCGTCTGATCAATGACGATTTGGCCAAGGTGCAGGCGAAATACCCAGGAAAGTTTGTTGGGCTCGCCCAAGCGCCAGTCTTGGAGGGCAAAGAAGCGCTCGAGGAAATCGACCGAGCGATCCGAAGCCTGAGCCTCAAAGGAGTCACGATCACGTCGCAAATCAAAGGGGTCTCGCTCGATTCTCCAAAGCTTTACGGGCTCTACGAAAAAGTTTGCGAGCTCGACGTGCCGATTTTTGTTCACCCAGCGCTGGTGCCCATCGGCTACGAACTGCTCCAAGACTACGATCTGCCGCGGGTTCTAGGTCGAGAGGTCGATCTCACCGTCGCTACCACACGGCTTATTGCCGGCGGAATCCTGGACCGCTTCCCCCAGCTAACGCTGGTCATTGCTCATTTCGGCGGTGGTATTGCAGCTGTGAAGGACCGCCTTCTAGCCAAAGGCTATCGGTTCGGTACCCTTAAACGCTCATTCGCGGATTACTTCGAAATGCTCTACTTCGACCTCGCCGGATTTGAAGGCGGTCTGCCGGCTTTGCATTGTGCGCTTCAGGGCATCCGGCCGGAGCGACTCGTATTCGCCAGCGACTACCCGCAGGATTTCACGGGTGTGAACACTGACACAGGGAAGGGAATGCAGGAATTAAGAAACTATATCGATACGATCCGGAAGCTGCCTCTCAGAGAGGAAACCAAGGACGGGATCTTAGGCGGTACGGCGATGGCTTTGCTAAAGGTTTAGAGTTCTGTTGCTGATGTTAGGCCGAACTACCCAGATCGCAAAAGCTGGAACTCACGAACT
>JAHKKJ010000102.1 GCA_020027655.1 Deltaproteobacteria bacterium
TGCGCCGCTACTGGTCTTCGCGGCTGAGCTATATCGGTTTTGCGAAAATAATCGAGCGGTACCTCTACCGTTGCGGCGCCCCTGGCAAAAACAATTCTTTTTTCCGAAATTTCTGACAATCTGAACCCCTCCACCGTATCCCCGAGCTTGACACGCGTAGGCGCGACCGATTGGCCAGGGGTTCCCGGCGCTCCGGAGGAAACTCCTCCATCCTGCAGAATCGCAAATCGGTTGTTTCCAAGGATGGCAGTACCCAACAGAACCATGCTTCGTATTCGTTGAAAGGCCTGGGAATTCGCCTCCGTTTCCCTGGTCAGCCCAGCTCCCCGTTCCGGGTCAAAAATGTTCTTGCTGATAATGGTCTCCGTCCCGATTATCGGTCGCGGATTGGTCACTGCTTTGGCGTCTTCAACGGCGATCGGCGACTTAGCCTTTCCCGGATTTGGAAGATCCCAAGGGCCTGACATCCAGAGCCAATAGGTTTTCGTAAGCACCAATCCTAGGGCGACAATGAGGAGAAGACCGAGTAATGAAGACCGTGTTAACATAACTACATAACTCGATTCTTACCGATTCATGGTGCGCGAACGCTGCGCCAGCGCCGACTGCACACACGAAGACAAACCGCAGCACCCTTAGTTTAGTGAGTCGCATCCATAAGCGGTTCCTCCGTGCGCGTTACGGAAGACCAATCGACCGCGACGGTAGACTATAAATTTATTATTCTCTTTATTGCAAGGGAGAAATTTACGCTGGGTTGAAATTTTTTCCTATTCAGACAACCGAAAACCGGGCGACGGAATCACCTGCGGCTTTGGCTCCGCCAAACCGTCGTGTGCTAGCGCGGCGAATTCCTTGAGACCAAGCGCTAATTCTTTCAACCGCTTGCTAACCATCATCGTTGACGTTCTCTGAATCTGGGCGACCGTCGGCAGTCATGCCTGTCAGGATCCCAACTCAAATGGTACGCACGCGCAGGGCAGCGCGATCTTTAGTGCTGATCACCTTGGATAGAAAGCGGGCGCCGAGCTGGCACCAGGCGAAGGAATCATGCTAGAAGACACCGAGGCAAATAGCCTCGCACCCCTGGATGCAAGCCCGAGTAAACATCAGCGCAATCCCCATGAAGCCGAAACCAGGAGGGAGGGTATGGGTTTAGATTTCAAAAGGATTCTGCCCAGTGGATCTCTCTAATTTTTCACTCGAGGCAGTCAAGCTCGCTGTTAAAGTAGCCGAAAGCAGCGGCGCTACGCTTTACTTGTTTCACGTTATCGACAATCCGTTCGATGAGTTCTACATGAGATCCCTCGGGGAGGCGGATCCGGCGTTGATCGAAATGTATCAGAACGAGCCCGCCAAACGCGCCAAGGTATTGCGGAGAACTGCCGAGCACTCAGAGGTGTTATTGAAACAATTTTGTCATCCCTGGGTAGAGAAGCTGCCCAAGGTCAGATACCTTGTTGCGAGCGGCAATGCCTTCGAACAGATTCTTGACACGGCAGAAGATCAGCGGATCGATTTGATCGTTCTGGCCACCCATGGACGGACCGGTGTTAAGCGGCTGCTCATCGGTAACGTGGCGGAAAAAGTGGTACGGCACGCAACCTCTCCGGTCCTTACGGTTAAGCCCCGCGCCGTTAATCGAAGGTCTAAGGTGACCGCTGCAAACTAGAGGGAGTCTCCGCTTATGGCCTCTTTGACCTCTTTAGTTGAAAAACGTCTGGGTCGAAACTTTATCATTTTCCATCCATCTGATTTCTCTCCGGCTAGTGAAGTAGCCTTTGCTCATGCCCTCAAAATCGCGCTCCAATCCAAGGCGAAGCTCGATCTCCTGCATGTGGAGCCAACACTAAGTCCTGAGAAACCATACGGGCTCGATTTCCCTGGCGTAAGAACGACTTTGGCGCGCTGGGGCGTTTTGCCTGAGGGCATTCAGCGCCAGGAGGTCGCCAAAACCGGTCTGCGGGTGAGAAAGATTCTAAAGTCAAGTACAGACCCGGTCGAAACGATGCTGCGGCACTTCCGGAGATTTCCGCCTGATATGATCGTTTTGGCAACGCACCAGAGGGGAGGTCTTGTCCGCCGGTTACACAAGGCAGTTGCGGAGCCGCTGGCGCGGCGGTCGGGAGCGATGACGCTTTTCATTCCCCATGGAGAAAGAGGATTTGTTTCGCTGGATGACGGTAGGGTTGCATTGAAACGCATTCTCATCCCCATCGATCATGCTCCCCACCCGCAAACCGCGCTCAGGAGGGCTCTGCTGTTAGCGCGAGGGCTTAACTGCGTTGCGGGAGAATTTCGCCTGGTTCACGTGGGGTACCCCGGAACAGCACCAAAAATTGATCTACGGGAAAAGCTTGGTTGGTCGTGTGAGATCGTCGTGAGACAAGGCGATATCGTGGATCAGATTCTGGAGGAAGAAGCTCATTGGCGTCCCGATCTGATGGTGCTGACGACCCAAGGACATATGGACTTTCTCGACGCGCTGCGTGGGAGTACGACCGAGCGCGTCCTGCGCGGCGCGCACTGCCCCGTTCTTGCCATTCCAGCCCGACGTCATCGATCCCGCAAATGACCTTCCGGTGCACTGATGACCAAAAACTTTATCGCGCCAAGACGCCAAGAACGCAAAAAATTTTACTTGTCTTCTTTCTTGGCGCTCTTTGCGCCTTTGCGGGAGACACAATTTTTCGATCTCTTTAAAATTTCAAATATCTTTTGGCTAGGTTTCTGGATCCTGATCAGGAATCTGGCCGATTTCTTCAAGCCAAGCCGTGGCCTCACTATCGCTGGGCGCCCGGTAATCTCCTCGTGGAGACAAGGAGCCTCCGGAACCGACCTTTGGCGCATTGGGTATGCAACTGCGTTTGAACTGACTCAGTTGGAAAAAGCGCAAGGCGAAAACGGAGAGCCAACGCTTGATTTCAGGAATGGTGTACTGATGGCGTCTTGCTTCGGGGATATCGGGCCATTGTCCTAAAGAGCGATCTCTCCAAGAAGAGTAGCAAAGAAATGCGATCTTGGAAGGCAGATAGCCAAAACGGGTAGTGTAATAAAGGTTAAAATCCTGAAGCTCATAGGGGCCGATAACATCTTCGGTTCTTTGCGCGGGCTGCTCGCCGTTGGGATCACCGGGAATAAGTTCCGGGCTGAATTCAGTGTCGAGGATGGAGCGCAGGACTCGGCTGGCTTTTTCACCTAGCTGACTCGTGTCAGCTGCCCAGCGAATCAGAAACTGGATCAGCGTCTTAGGTACGCTGGCGTTAATACTGTAATGAGACATGTGATCGCCCACGCCATAGGTGCACCAGCCTAGAGCGAGTTCGCTGAGATCGCTGGTTCCGAGCACCAATCCCTGGTGGAGATTGGCGAGTCGGAACAAATGGTTGGTCCGTTCTCCTGCCTGGACGTTTTCAAAGGTGATGTCGTAAACCGGTTCTCCCCGCGCGTAAGGGTGATTGATATCGCGGAGCATTTGCTCACACGCCGGGCGTATGTCGAGCTCATGTGCTGCACAACCCACGGCCGCCATGAGAGCCTTAGCGTTTGCCATGGTGCGCTGGCTGGTTGCGAAACCGGGCATCGTGTAGGCCAGAATGTTGGAGCGCGGTAGTTTCAGCACGTCCATTGCCCTAGCGGCCACAATCAACGCGTGGGTTGAATCCAGCCCGCCGGAGATCCCGATGACCAGTTTCGATACTCTGGAGCTCTGGAGTCGCTTCACGATACCCTGCACTTGAATGTTGTAAGCTTCATAGCAGCGCTGGTCGCGTACCGCCGGATCTGACGGCACATAAGGAAAGCGATCATACCACCGCCGGCAGAGCAGGCGACCCGTATTCGGGAGCGCGATATTGAAGCTAACCCTTCTGAACCTGCGCAGCTCTTCTTGATGCCGCTGCATACTCTGGGCGAAGCTGTTCTGACGCATGCGCTCCAGCACGAGCCGTTCCAGATCTAGTTCCGCCACTACAAGCTGAGAGGCGTACCGGAACCGTTCCGATTCAGCGACCAGGTCGCCGTTCTCGTAAACTATAGAATGCCCGTCCCAGGCAAGATCAGTGGTGGATTCGCCCGTCCCAGCCGCGGTGTAGAGATAAGCCGCGAGACAGCGTGCGGACTGGGTGGCGACTAAACTGTGGCGGTACTCGTCCTTTGCAATCGTGATGTTGGATGCAGAAAGATTCAAGATGAGGGTGGCGCCGGCTAAGGCAGCGCCGGAGGACGGCGCAATAGGCACCCAGAGATCCTCACAGATTTCCACAAAGAACGTAAACTGGTGTTCCTCTTGACACTGAAAGAGGAGTCGCTCCCCGAAAGGAATCTCGGGCTGGCCGAGTACATCAACGGTGGTGCTGTGGGCTGCGGCTGCAGGAGCGAACTGCCGGTATTCGTAGAACTCACGATAATTAGGCAGGAACGTTTTGGGAACGATCCCTAGGATCTTTCCGCGATGAATAACGACGGCGCAGTTGAACAGCAGGTGGTCCACTCGGAGCGGCATGCCAACCACGGCAATCAGGTTCAAAGCTTCGGATGCCTGCAAAACGCTGCGTAAGGCTTCGAGCGCACCGTCCAGCAATGCTTGTTGGTGGAAGAGGTCCTCGCAGGAGTATGACGTGAGACCCAATTCCGGAAAAAGCGCCAAAACGGCTTTCTCGCGCTCGGCTTGTTCCATGAGTTCGATGGTCCGGGCTCCATTGAACGCCGGATCGGCGACGCGTACTTCGGGGGTTCCCACCGCGACCCGCACAAAGCCATGGTTGTAAAGGTTAAAGAAGTCAGCCTTTTCTTTCATACATCCACTCTCTTAGGCATGGACTATGGCCGATTTTTCAACGCTGAGCAACGTGTCCTCTTCCTCTTGGGTACAGGGGACGGGCGATCGATTGCGACTAGCATAGAACCTGCCACGATGCTATAGCGCCAACCACCAAACTGACCGTTAGGGGCCATGCTACCTGTAGTCCCATGGTTCGGCCACCGATGAACATCACCAAAAGGCTTTTTGCAATCGTATTTACCATTGTCGTTAGCATTACACCGAGCGCGGAAACTTGAAGCGGCAAGTCGGTGCCTGCCATACGGGATAGGGAAATCGTTATGGCGTCTACATCAGCCAAACCGGATATACCAGCCAGAATATAGATACCGGTGTGGCCCAGCCAAGCTTGGATGGCTTTCGTCAGCAGCAAGACAAACGCTAAGAGCGCGCCAAACTGCGTCGCCTGAAGTAACTCGACCGGATTACGCAGCTTCAGAGGACCTATGGCTGTTCGTCCTCTCTGCCGAACAGAGTAGAAAGCGGCGAAGCCAAAGACGATGAAGGCCATCAAGAGGAGGGGTACGCTAAGCGGGCGAAACAGTTCGTGGTTAACAATCGTTGCCACCAACAGCACCCGGATAAACATCGTAGCCGACGCTACCAAGACGCCGGCTGCGAAAATGCGCTGCTGCTTTACCGTGCCAGCCAGCCGCGCCAGGTGAATGGTTACGGCTGTCGAAGAGACCGAACCTCCCAGAAAACCGGTAAGCAAGATCCCCTTCTCCGCGCCGGCAACCTTTACAGCGCAGTAAGCGGCAAAGGAGATCGTGGCCATGAGGACCACCAGCCACCAGATTTCGTAGGGATTGAGTGCCTGCCAGGGACCGTAACCCTGATTCGGGAGAACCGGGAGGATAACGACCGATACGAGCAAGAGTTTGAGGGCCGCGGCCAACTCCGCAGCCTCGATTCGCTGCAGCCAACTGTGAAGGAGCGGTTTGAGGCTGAGCAGGATGGTTGTTACCACCGCGCCCATGGCGGCTATAACGTGGTGGCCGCGAATCGCAAGGGCGCCGAGGACAAACGTAATCAGTGCTGCAATAAGGGTGGTGACACCGTAGTCCTTGCTGACCCGCGCCTCGGCGATGTGAGAGATGACCATGAGCACTACAAAAGCGAGAAACGCAACGGCCAAGAGTATCTCCCCAGCTTCCCGGGCGAGTAATTGCCACAGCCCGCCTAGAAGGCCGATGAGACCAAAAGTCCTTATGCCGGCGATACGGCTCCCTTCGGCGGCAGCGCGTTCTTGCCAGCCTCGTTCGACGCCGACGAGCAGTCCCAAAGCCAAGGCGAGACCGAGACTGAATAAAGTAACTGACAAATCGGCGCCCTCAAAGAAGCCTAATGGATGAACTCAAGCGCGATGGATGCGGCGATTAAAATGATGATCACCCATTCAAGGATTTCCATCCGGCGATTGGC
Source organism: Deltaproteobacteria bacterium (assembly GCA_020027655.1). Classification (GTDB taxonomy): domain Bacteria; phylum Desulfobacterota; class Binatia; order UBA9968; family UBA9968; genus DAIRFP01. The sequence continues at coordinate 6,248 of JAHKKJ010000102.1, forward strand.
GGCTTGATCGGAGATTTTTTCGTAGATGCTCTCGAGGGTCTGAAGCTTGCGCAAAATGCTCGCGTCCCATTCGTCGAGGTGGAATCGCCGGTTGACCAACCGGTAAACCCGGGCGAGATATTGATCGCCCAAGAGTTTGAGCGTGTTGTTGACGCCTTCGAAGAGAGTGGCATTGTCGACCTGGAGCTCTGCGACGCGGCGCAGCGCGGCGCTATAATAACCGAAAACTCGTAATAGATTAAAGGACGGTCGTGAAAGCGTATCATAAGCTTGGTCGAGCGCGCGATCCAGTCGCTGATCAAGATAGCGCATTTCCAGCAGCTCGACATTGGCGAAGTCCAAGACGGCGCGAACGTCCTCCCCCTCCCGGTCGACCAGTAGCGCAGCGTTCCAGTCCGCAATTGTGAGATCCTCGGTCCCGAAGGATATCCGGGTCGAGATCGCGTCATCGATCTCCTGGTCGGAGAGGATCTGCCGCTCGGCGCGAAGAATCTGAGCGATCTGCCGGCATTGCTCGGAACAGAACCGGCCGGTGTCGAACGGTTGGGCAAAAGATTCAATATGAAAAATTACGTAATCTTCCACGACGGGTGCCACGCCGGCTTGGGTAGCGGCTTCTCCCATGACCTGAAGGAGTTGGTTTACCCGGAGGCGCGAATCAGAAAGCAAGAGCTCGTTGTCGTAGAGTTCTTCGCTGAGCTGAAGCAGATCCCCAAACGGTCCAGCGATCGGAAAACTGTAGGTCACGGTCACCGCGCCAAAATCGTAGAGCAAAAGATCCACACTGCCGCGAGCGGGAAATTTGCCGACATGAACCGGTTCTGTGTCTTGGCTAACCCGTAGCGGCGGCGGCTGGTATTCGAAATAGCTGGGAGCGCGCCGCTTGTGCGGCATAGTCTGACGCTGCGTCGCTTCGTGGACCCGGGGTTCTGCCAACTCAAGATTGATCGAGCGCGCCGCATCGTAGGCGAAGATCACGAAACAGGTACCATTCTGAATAATCCATTTGGGTGCAGTCGAAAGTTCTCGTCCTAATTCCACTTTGGCCATCACCGCTAGCTTATCATCCCTGATGGCTAGACTGCACACTGCCGGCAGTCGGCTCGGTTTAAAAAGTCGTACGGCAAATTTCCACCTTTGAAGTAAAAACGTCGAAGAAAAACTGATGGAAAACCTGCAGGCGGTTTATTGGATATGCAATTTTACTCGAGGTTCACCATTCTGTTTGTGCCTTGCAAGAAGTGGCTCGTTTGGCAGCCAGATGGTTTACACAAAACCTCCGCGCTAATGACCCGGCATAAGAACCCAGGCGCCAGTTATCTTCGATTCAACCCTGAAAAGAGTAAATCTCTCACTCCATATATACTCCCGCATTTTGGGCACTTAATTTTCTTTTTGGCCTGGCGCTCGTATTTCCGTGATGGTATAGCCGATCTCGATACGTTTGCGGCATTTCTCACACTGAAATTCATAAGTGGGCATCCCGCCCTCCTATCTTTTTTTGATGACCACAGCTGAAGAATGCAGAAGACATGCCATTGAACGATGAGCGGCGATGCTCAAACGAGCGCTGTTTCGACTACGATAAGAAGGCATTTCTTCAGAAATGGAAAATTCTAAACAGAATTTTTGCAATGGCAAGAATTGCTGTTTAATCGCTGCGGGCTTAATTCCCCGCAGTTTGCTGCGTAGTGGTGAATTCTTACACAGTCATTCCCGCATGCTTTTAGCGGGAATCCAGGCGAACTCTGACTGGACCCCCGATAAAAACATTCGGGGGTGACGTCCGTGGGATAATAAACGCTTGTTAGCCCGGTCAGCTTGCGGCGGGAGATGCATTGCTTTGCTCGGTCGGCGGTTTTGGAGAAGGGATGCGTGGGCGGTATAATCGTTCTATGAGGAAGTTTAACCTCGTCGACTTCGCCGCCCATTATCAGAAAGGCTTTCGCAACCATATAGTCTCGATTGACGAAGTCCCGGCACTGGTCGAATCCTTTAAGCGCTACGGCTGTTATGCGACTTACTTCTTCTATTCCGACGAAGTGCTCACTTATATGAGTGCTAAGGCCGAAGAGTCCGCGCCGACCATCGCAGGCTATGAAGGCAAAGTGTGGGCGCCGTTCTTGCCCATCGACCTGGACCATCCTGACCTTGCCCCGGCCCTGGAGGCTGCCAGACAACTCAGTAGCTTCTTGTTAGAGCGCTGGCAAATCGACCCCAACGCTATCCAAATCTATTTTAGCGGCTCCAAAGGGTTTCACCTGATGCTGGACACGTGTCTCTTCGGCAAGATCTTGCCTTCAAAGAACCTGCCGCTGCTCTTCGATTCCCTGCGGCGCCATTTAGCTTTAGAGATCCCTGAGCCTTTCCGAGATACTGTGGATCTTGCCATCAAAGATCGCGTGCGGTTGCTCCGCCTGCCGAATACGATTCACGAGAAATCGAAACTCTACAAAGTCAGCCTTAGTTTGGAAGAACTCCGGCGTTTAAGTCCGGCGGAGATCCGCGAATGCGCCCGAACCCTCCGGCCTATGACACTCACCGATGAAACGGGATTTCTCTCTACTACTGATGTAATAGAAAATCCCGCCGCCTGTCAGCTCTTTTAACATGTTCGACGGTAACTTAAGAAGCTGACGCGGAAGCCGTTTGTCTATCGCTTTCGACGCCCGGCGGATTTAACTCAGCTGACGTTTCCCTGCGCTGGCTTGCAAAAGATCTGGGAAAGCCACATCGAACCCGGCTACCGCAATAACTGTGCGATTCGCTTGGCTTCGGAGCTACGCCTTCTGGGACTTAGCGAGGACGAAGCTAACGACAAGCTATTTGAGTGGAATGAGAGAAAAGGTATCGAGCTTCCGGCCGACGAACTTCAGAACGTTGCGCGCTCGGCATATCAACGTCGATTTCCCTACCGCTTCAGTTGCCGGGATGATATTTTACGACGCTTGTGCCCGCTACCGGATTACCAGTCGTGCCGGAAATTTGTGGTCGATCATGCCCGAACGTACGCAGGCGCGAAACAAACCTAGCTGGAATGAAGAACGGGCGACTTGGAATAGTGAAACAATCGCCCATCGGGTA
>JAHKKJ010000562.1 GCA_020027655.1 Deltaproteobacteria bacterium
GGGCAGTTTGAATCGTCTCGGTCCGGCACTTCCGGGATTCACGAAGAGAACTCCGTCACGCGTCGATACCGAAGGCTTGTGGGAATGGCCGCTGACGACGACTTGATAGCCGCGCGCAACGGGGTCGCAATCCAGCTCTTTAACGTTGTGAATGATAAACAGCTTGGTGGTGCCGGACTTCACCAATTTGGTATCCGGTAAAGGCTTGGCCCAAGCCCCGATGTCGTTATTACCTTTGATAGCCAGGACCGGAGCGATGGCCTTCAAGGCAGCTATGACCTCCGGCTTGCCGATGTCGCCGGCGTGAATGATGAGTTCCACGCCTTGCAGCGCCTCTACGGCCTCGGGTCGAATCAGGCCGTGGGTATCAGAAATAAGACCGATCACATGTGTGTCGGATTTCTTCGCAGTTCGCGCACTCAACGCAATGCGGTCCCTTGCATGATCCCGCAAGATGGTCTCCCTTGATTTATATTTTCCAGCGGTTCTATACTCCACGGCAAGAAGCTATGTCAGAATAGCGGAGATAGCGTGTGTGTCGACCGGCGGTGTCATTTCGACCGAAGGGAGAAATCTGTCTTAGATCCCTCGCGTTTACGCTCGGGATGACATCCCGATGATGCGACATTGCCCCGGTGGTTCCCAAACAAGGAGGCACTATGTTCCCTCACCTCAAGGGTTTCAATCTTCAACAATGGATCGATGAAAACCGCGGCAACTGGGGACAGCGGAGAGTCATTTGGGAAGATTCCGACTTCATCGCTTTTGTTACCCGCGGTCCCAACCGGCGCAAGGATTTTCACATCAACCCCGGCGATGAGATCTTCTATCAACTCGAAGGCGAACTCAATCTCCACTACCTTGGGAAAGATGGCAAAGCGGAGCTCGCTCTTTTGAAGGCAGGGGACCTGTTTCTCTTACCGGCCAATGTTCCCCACTCGCCGCGGCGCGCCGATGGGTCATGGACCTTCGTTGTCGAGAGAACACGCCGGCCCGAGGAGCAGGACCGTTTTGTCTGGGTTTGCGAAGAATGCAGCAATACGTTGCATGAGACTACCATCCGCTTCAACGATCCCTCAGATGCCGTCGCCAAAGCGACGGCTGCGATGAAGGCCGATCCGAAGCTCGCCACCTGTAGCCGCTGCGGAGAGGTTTTGGATTTATAGAGACTGGAGGAGGACAAAAGCGCAGAGCCTGGATTCCCTTTTCACGGGAATGACGGAGTGCGCGACTTCGGTCCGACTATAGTCCCGCGTTCTAGCAAGACTGACGAGCCTGCTGTTTTGCCTGAATTGCCCGCCACACGTTAGGCGGCGTCAACGGAAGGGTTTGAATTCTTACTCCAATCGCTCTCGACACGGCATTGGCCACGGCTGACGCCACCGGAAGCAGCCCGCCCTCGCCGAGCCCTTTCGAACCGAACGGGCCCGGGCCGTTGCCGTTTTCGATCAGTATAGTGTGCAAGTGCTCCGGTAGATCTTGGAATGTAGGGACGCGGTAATCAACCAAATTAGGATTCAACAACTGGCCATCTTCGTAAACCATTTCCTCCATCAAGGTATGGCCGATCCCAAACATTACGGCGCCTTCATCCTGACCGATGCACTGATCCGGGTTGATGGCCTTCCCCGCATCCGCTGCTGAAACGTAGCTCAGCAGACGAATCACGCCGGTTTCCGGATCTACTTCAACTTCTACGGCGCCCCAGCCGACCTCCCAAAAGGTTGTCGTCGAACCCAAAATGGCCTTTTTGCTGGTCTTATCTTTGTATAGTCCTTTTCCAATGATTTCTCCGGCCTTACTACCAAAGAAATCTACAATTACTTTACCATAAGGAATGCCTTCGCCCTCGCCTAAATGAACTTTTCCTTCGTGGAGCACGAGGTGATCAACTTTTTGTCTCAGCACTTTGGCGGCGCACTGCAGCAATTGCTTTTTTGCGTCCTGCGCCGCTCGTTGCACAGCTGTGCCCATGACCACCATCGAACTACTGGCGCTAGTGGAGATATCGTAGGGGGTGACGTCGGTATCGAGCTGCGCTACGGCTATCCGGTCCAGGTTTAGGCCGAGTTCTTCTGCCACTACCTGACTGAGGGCCGTGCGCGATCCCTGACCCACTTCGACGGTGCCGGTCAAGAGCACCACGCTGCCGTCCGAAGACATTTTCACCGTGGCTCCGGCAACCTTATAGGTGCCGCCGGCGTCCTTGATGCAACAGCTGATGCCTTTCGCTCTATTCGGTTTCGCGCTCTTCTGCCGCCATTTGATGGCGTCCGCAACTTTCAGCAGGCCTTCTTTCAGATCACAATCTACCGGCGTGTCGCCGGCAGTGTAGAGATCGCCCTTCTTGAGGAGGTTCTTGAGTCGGAGGTCTAGAGGATCGATACCGAGCCGATCGGCAATCATGTCCATTTGGGATTCGTACGCCCAAGTCACCTGCAGCGCGCCGAAACCTCGGAACGCACCCGCTGGAACCGTATTCGTGTAGACGCCGTGAGCTTCGACCTTTGCGTAAGGAATTTTGTACGGTCCCAACGCGCGGTAACCGGCCTTCTGCGTTACCCGCGGTCCCGCATCTGCGTAGGCGCCCGTATCCATATACACCTGGCATTCTCTGGCGACCAATCGGCCGTCTTTGGTGACCCCGGTCTTGACGGTTACCCGTGCCGGATGGCGCGTCACGGTCTTGAAACTTTCGTTTACGGACAGCGCGAGCTTCACTGGCCGCCGCGTCCGCCACGACAACGCTGCCGAGATGGGCTCGGCTTTGACGTAGAGCTTTCCCCCGTAGCCGCCGCCTACATATGGAACGATAACCCGAACTCGGCTTAACGGGAGCCGAAAGATTCCCGACAAATGGTCCCGGAGGGTAAACGGGTCCTGGCAAGAGGCCCAAATCGTAAGTTTATCACCGTCATAGTAAGCAATATTAATGTGAGCCTCTAGGGAATAGTGCTGCACCTTTTGGAATCGAAATGTGTCTTCGTAAACAAAATCCGACTCAGCGAAGCCTTTTGCAACATCGCCTCGACTGAATCCCAGGTAATAACAAATGTTAGTTCCCTTAAATCGTTCGGGTGCGCCGTAGACCGAGCCACGCATCTCCGCGCGCGCCACGTCCCCTTCGTGGACCGGGATGGCGCCCGGAGCGATGGCTTCCTCGATATTGGTGACTTTGGGCAGTTCGTCGTATTCGATTTCGATGAGATCCAATGCTTCTTCAGCGAGGACGGGGTCTTCGGCGAGCACGGCAGCCACCGGATCGCCGACGTATCTTACCTTGTCGACGGCGACGATCGACTGATCTTTGTAAGTCGCCCCGTACTTGTAATTGAAACCCTTAATGTCGTCCCGCGTGAGAGTGGCGATGACCCCGGTCACTTCCTGTGCCTTGGAAGCATCGACTTTTACCAAGCGGGCATGCGCCACAGGGCTGCGAAGAATCTTGGCGTATGCCATGCCAGGCAGCTTCAGATCGCCGGTATAGAGTGCCTTGCCGGTAACCTTTTCGATGCCGTCAACCCGGCGCGCTTCTTTACCTGCAACGTTTAAAACTTGCTTGCCCTTCATTGTCGAATTACAAAAGAAAAACCAGGGATCCGAGCGTCGGCTACTTACGAATTTTCGGACTGTCTTTTTCCGGGAAGTAAAGATTGCAGTACGGACAATGAAAATCCATTCCGGAACCCAACATATGCGGATTGACGACAAAGATTTTCTTGCACGTTGGACATGTAACTTCAACCGCCTGACCCATCGCT
>JAHKKJ010000103.1 GCA_020027655.1 Deltaproteobacteria bacterium
GGACTTAAAATCCCGAGGACCCGGAAGGGTCCGTGCCGGTTCGAGTCCGGCTCCGGGCACCAAAATGACATGACATACAGTTATAATAATCCTAGTGGGGCCAAGATGATCTGCAGTCCTATCTGCCGCTTGGGCCAAGCTTTAAAAACCGATAGCGTTGTGTCATAGAGTGAGAACGTCATGGAGCAGCCTAAAGTCACTTTGGCCAATATTGAAGCGCAGATTGCGGCATGGCTGCGTGAGCAATCCAGCTCCAGCAATGAAGCTCTGATCGGCGAAATGATTCGGACGATTATCAAATTGGCGGGGGATGAAACGAGCCGCGGCGATCTTAAAATTCTCAACCGCGCCCTGAAAGAATTACGCCACGCCTTCAAGGTTTTTGCGCGCTATAGCTCAGTGCGCAAGGTGAGCATTTTTGGTTCCACACACATACAAGAAACTGACCCGTACTATCATTTAGCCAAACAGCTTGCAGACCGGCTGGCCCAAGAGGGATTGATGGTGATTACCGGCGCGGGTCCGGGGATAATGCAGGCTGGCCATGAAGGGGCGGGACGAGATAATAGTTTCGGGGTCAATATCCGTCTGCCTGCGGTACAGCAGGCGAATCGCTTTATCAAAGACGATTCAAAGCTCATGAGCTTTCATTTTTTCTTTACGCGGAAGCTCATGTTTGTAAAGGAAGCCGATGCCGTTGTGATATTTCCCGGCGGATTTGGCACCCACGATGAGCTCTCCGAGTCACTGACGTTAGCTCAAACTGGCAAGAGCCAAATTGTGCCGATTGTTCTCATGGATCTTCCTGACAGACAATATTGGCGACAGTGGGAACGGTTCGTGCGGGAGGCCATGCTAAGTCGGGGCTATATTTCCGGCAAGGAGTTTAGCTTCTTTAAGATCATGGACAACGTCGAGGCGGCGGTCGGCGAAATCGAGACCTTTTATCGAAACTTTCATTCTTATCGATTTGTAAAGCAGGATTTGGTGATTCGGCTCAATCATCCCCCGCCGCCGGATCTGATCGATACGTTGAACCAATCGTTTGTCGACGTTCTTACGAAAGGTAAAATCAAGCAGACGGAGCCTCTCGCAGAGGAAGCGGACGATCAAGGCACATTGCATCTACCTCGCTTATCCGTCCCTTTTAATCGCGAAGATTTTGCACGGCTGCGACAGATGATCGACGTGATCAATCGCGAGGGCTAGCTGAAAGGAGCGAACTATGGCGTTCCAACGAATTGGTATATTGAGCATCGGTGAGATGGGTTATCACTGGGCCAAGATTTTAACTAGTCGGGGGATCGAGGTCCTGACCTACGCTAAAGACCGCAGTGAGACGACCCGGAAACGGGCGGAGAACGTTGGCGTGAAATGCGTGCCGTCGACTGCGACTTTGATCAAGGATGCCGATTTGATCGTTTCAATTGTCGTCCCGTCTGCGGCGAAACGCGTAGCGACCAAAGTCGCAAAAGCGGCCGCCAAGTCGGGGCGCAGGAATCTTCTTTATTTGGACGCCAACGCGATTTCTCCCATGACCGCGGATGAGATCGGAAAGATTCTGCAACCTAGCGGGATTAACTTTGTCGACGGTTGTATCATCGGATCCGCAACCAAGATGGATAAAGGTGCCGTGGTCTACGTGTCCGGACCACAAGCAGCGAGGATTCAAGAACTTGAGTCGTACGGCTTTTCAGTCAGGGTTCTTGGGTCGACCGTCGCTCAGGCTTCGGCTTTCAAAGTCGTCTATGCTGGCTTGACGAAAGGGCTACAGGGACTTTTTGTCGAGCTCTTGATGGGGGCCAGAAGATTTGGTTTGCTGGATGAAATTTTAAAGCGTTACGAAGAGAGTTTCCCGGGGTTGTTAGATAAAGTGACTTCGAGTATCGTCGGTTTGCGTATCCATGCGGCCAGGCGGGCCGAGGAAATGGACGAACTGAAGCGGACTTTTGGCCATCACGGGATGAAGGCTTTCATGGCGCCAGCGGTACAGAAAGTGCTGCAATCCATTGCCGAGTTGGATGTCGGGAAGGCCTCTGACACCGGCGCGCGGGAAGGGGACCTCTTGGAGACTCTTGAGCTTTTCTTTAAAAAGGGTTTGTTGCAGCAGGAGCAAAAACAATCGTCGTCCACGGAACAGATTCATGCGGCAGGCTAAGCGGCGTTGGGCTCGATTACGATTCTATGGTGGTTAGTGAATAGACATCTAAACCCAAGGGAGGATTTGTAAGGTGGCGAAAGCACAAAGCAAGGTAGAAAAAAAGCAACCGCAATACGGTTCGGACGTTGTTGTCGATTTAATGAAGGCTTTTGATATTGAGTACGCTGCGTTTAACCCGGGCGCGACGTTTCGCGGGATCCACGACTCCATCGTCAACTACGGCGGCAACTACAAGCCGGAAGTCATCTTTTGCAACCACGAAGAGATCTCAGTGGCTGTGGCCCACGGCTATGCCAAAGTGACGGGCAAGCCGATGATTGCCATCGCGCACAACATGGTCGGCCTGCAGCACGCGAGCATGGCGATTTTCAACGCGTATATCGACCGGGTCCCGATCTTGGTCCTAGGCGGCACCGGCCCGATGAACACCAAGCGTCGCCGTCCGCGCATCGACTGGATTCACACGGCCCTGGTACAGGGCAACCAAGTGCGCGACTACGTCAAGTGGGATGATCAGCCGTATACCCTGGCCGACGTGCCGGATTCCTTCATTCGCGGCTACCGCATCGCCACGACGGAACCGATGGCGCCGATCTATATCAACTACGATGCGGATCTCCAGGAAGATTCCCTCACCTCTACGCTTGAGGTCCCCAACGTCAGCCGGTATGCCCCGCCAGCGTCGATGCAGGCAAACCCGGAAGCGCTTCGAAAAGCGGCGGAAATGTTAGTCAACGCCCAAGCGCCGATCATCATCGCGGACACGCTGGGACGCAATCCAAAAACCGTACCCGCGCTGATCGAGTTGGCGGAGCTTTTGGCGGCTCCGGTTGTCGACAAGGGCGCGCGCTTTAATTTCCCCACGACCCATCCTTTGGATGCCACGGACGGCGCGCGGGAACTGCTACAAAAAGCCGATGTCATCCTGGCGCTCGATGTGGCAGATCTATTCGGTTCTTTGACAACGGTGAGCAAACAAACTCGAAACTGTGAGTATATCACTTCGCCCGGCGTGAAACTCATTAGCATCTCGATGAATGATATGCTGGTACACTCCTGGGCTAACGATTTTCAGGCGTTACAGGCACTGGATCTGCCAATGTGCGCCGACACCTCGGTGGCCGTACCGGAACTGACTCGACTGTGCCGTGAAGCTATCGGCAACGACGGCAAGACCAAGGCGGCTCGCGAGGCGCGACATAAAGAGCTCGCCGACAAGCATAACGGCCGGCGCGCCAAATGGCTTGCGGATGCGCGTGCGAAAGCCTCCCAAAAGGAAATCTCTACCGCATGGTTGGCACTAGAACTCGGTGAAGTCATCAAGAAAGAGGACTGGGTTCTGGTAAACGGCAATTCCAACGGCTGGGCGCGCCGGTTATGGGATTTTACCAAACCGAACCAGTATCTCGGGGGCAGTGGTGGTGCCGGTCTTGGCTACGGACCGGGCGCAGTCATCGGTGCCGCATTGGCACTGAAAGGTACGGGTAAGTTCGCCGTCAGCATTCAATCCGACGGCGACATGTTGATGACTTCGAGCTCGCTCTGGACCGCGGCCAAACATCGTATTCCGTTCCTCATGGTCATGCACAACAACCAGTCATACTACAACTCGGAGGAACATGGGATCGAAGTCGCGAAATTCCGCAATCGTCCGGTGGAAAATGCGGGTATCGGGACCCACGTTGACGACCCGGCGGTGGACTTTGCCAAAATGGCGCAATCCTTTGGTGTCAATGGCGAGGGGGCGGTGCGCAATCCGGCAGATCTGCGGCCCGCTCTCGAAAGAGGCCTCAAGTACGTCAAGGAAAAACAATTGCCGTACCTCGTGGATGTGATCGCGGAGCCGCGTTGAATCACAGGCAGGCATTGACCAACGATCCCTATAAAGACTTTCGTCAGGCCGTCGACCGGGAGGAAACTAGAATCGATCTCGGAAGGGCGGCCCTGACGATTGCCGCGTCTGATTATCCCAATCTCGACGTCGATGCTTACCTGTCTCGCATTGACGCGCTGGCGACCACCGCAGCGGCGCGTTTGGGTTCTGACGCCGATGTTCATCGATCCATCGCCGCCCTCAACTTCGTGCTTTTTCAGGAGCACGGGTTTCGCGGCAACCGCGAACATTACTTTGATCCTAGAAATAGTTTCCTGAACGAAGTCCTGGACCGCAGAACCGGCATCCCTATATCCCTGTCAGTGCTCTATATAGAGGTTGCGCAGAGGATCGGCCTGTCCCTTCAGGGTGTCGGGTTTCCTGGTCACTTCTTGGTCAAGTATGTGGGAGACAACGAGGAGATCGTGGTCGATCCTTTCAATCGAGGAGAGATTCTATCTCAGAAGAGCCTCGAAACGATGCTCTCTAGATTGTATGGCGGTAAGATAGCTTTTAATCCCGACCTTCTCGAACCCATAAAGAAGAAGCAGATCCTCAGAAGAATGCTCAATAATCTTAAAATTATATACTTGGGACAAAACGATCTTATTAAGGGATTGTCAATTGTCGATCGTCTGATGGTATTAGATCCAGCATCGTTGGAGGATATCCGAGATCGCGGGTTGATTTATTTGCAGCTCGAATGCTTCAAGCAAGCGCTGGAAGATCTTGAGAGTTATCTTCGTCTTGCGCCGCATGCCGAAGACGCGCATGCGATAAGGAAGCAGATCACAGCCCTAACGAGGCAGGTGGCGCAGATCCACTAGCAGGCTGATGAAAAAGACCTCAATAGGTATCGTTGCGCTCAATCGCCTCGCCTGGTGATCTTTTTGAGAGCCTGCAAACAAATTTTTTCAGCAAACTGCTAGTGCTTGGAAAATTCACGATAGTGGAAGGCAAAGGAAGTGGTCAAGAAAAAGTCTTTCACGACCGCCGTTGTCAGTTTCCACGGTTGGATTTGCCACAGCCTCATTTGGCGCAGATTCGTTAGCGTATGAGACCAGATCCGCTGTAGCTCCTGGCGCGAATAGACGACCCGGTTATTGATGGCATCGAACTTAACAAAGCTTAACTGGGATTTCGACGGTAGCGAACCCCGCAATCGGGCGTAGGCATCGTGCCACTCGTGTAGACGGTCTCCCAGCCGGATGCTGGCGTGTATGTTGTACATTTCATCGAGCCCGCGCCGCGCCGCCTCGCTTTCACGCAAGCGCAACTCTTGAATTCGCTCCCGCAGAGTCCCCCACTGTTTGAGGAAACGGTCCAGGTCTTTTCGTGTGAGGAGAATCCTTGACGATAGCTCTTCCAAGGGATCCAGCAAGGCTCGCACTTTATCCGGCAAGGCTCCTTTGGCATTGCTATAGACCTTTTGCAGCTCGGCAATTCGCAGCGCCTGCCACACTTCAGCCTGAAGCTTCTGGAGCTGTTCCATCCAGCGTTCTTCGGTATCGCTTTTTTTTCTAGTTTGCAGCCACACTTCCTCCATTTCCTTCAAGAACTTAGTCCAGGCAATCAACAAGTGGGTGATTTCCTTGGTGCGCTTCCAGGCATGGACCGGTAGCGGATCGACGGCAAACCCGGCTCGCCGATTCTTTCGATCTTTCAGACGGAAGAAGCCTGCGACCATCGGGTGCTGTTTTTCGATGAGCGCGGCATTCTTATACCAGAAGAACACGGACATGAGGTTCCAGTAGTTCTTTGGGTGTTTACTCCAGCGCGAAAGGACCTTGATCATGTTTTCTTTGCTGTAGAAGTTTTCCCACGCCTCCTCGTAGGCGTGTGTCCATTCCTCGGCGGTCATACACGGATGTTTGATGGTGGCGTGAAAAGAGTCGCGCTTATTGAAATCCGGGTCCATCCACTCGCCGCGTTTTCTCATTTCGCGGTGATCGTGGGAACCCGGTAGAGGCGTCAACATGAAGAAAGAGGCTTGGTCGGGTCCGACTTCGTCCATCAAAAACCGGATGTCTTTGGGCACCTGCTCTTTGGAATCCCAAGGCAGGCCAATGATGTAGCCGGTGTGCACGACCACCCCGGCGTTGTGCCACTCTTGGATAATCTCCCGATACTCGTCAACATTATTCTGCTTTTTGCCTTCGGCCTTCAAATTTTCCGGATTGACACTTTCCATTCCGATGAAGACTTGAGTACAGCCGGCTTGGGCCGCCAACTCAACGAAGTCCTTCGGCTTGCGGGCCAAATCCACCTGCATCATGAACGAAACATTGAGGCCTTCCTGCCGAAGTTTAATGATCGCCTCAAACGTCTCGCGCCAGAGTTTTTTCCTGGCAAAATTATCGTCGGTGAAGAAATAGAAAGAAATACCGTGCTCCCAATAATTCCTGCGCAGGAGGGCCGCAATGCTTTCCGGGCTCCGTTCGCGCATTTTCCGTCCCTGCACGTTGATAATGGTGCAGAAGCTGCACGCGAAGGGGCAGCCGCGCGAAGTGTCAGCGGTGCCAAAGTTGGGATAGGCGAAGTGGCCCATCGTCTTTGGACTGGTCTTGGGAAGTGGAGAGGATTCGATATCGACGAGGCTCTGCAGGTCCTGGGCGAAACTGTAAATCGGTTTCAGCTGACCGTGGAGAAAGTCGGCCAGGATCATTTCCCATTTGCCTTCGACTTCGCCGGATACCACACAAATGGATTCGCGAACAAGCTCCTGAATGTCCGGCTCTTGCTCGCCCAGCATGTTGATCGTCCCGCTGGTATGAAAGCCACCGATGATGACTGCGATGTTTTCAGCGCGAAAGCGCCTTGCGATGTCGAGAGCGCGAGGAAACTGATTGGTCTGCACTCCCACTAAGCACACCAAGAGTTTCGTGCCGGGCTCGTGGCCCCAGCGGATGATTCTGTTGATGGGAACTTTTTCTGCCGTTTCATCGAAGGTAGTAACCTCGATGGGGAGCGCGCCAAAGACACGGCGCTCCTTTACATCCTCGGTCAAGCCATGGAGGACGTTGAGAGTATTGCTGGGTAGAACACCTTTCCAGAAACGTATTACATAACCATCGTCGTCATATTTTGAAGGCTTGATCAAGACGACTCGAAATCTCTCGATTCGCTGTGGGAGCGCCATCGGTTGCTTGGCCACACTTGTAAGTCGGTGCAACATCTTTTATAGATAGATCAATAAATTCAATATTTTGGCAAATGTAACAGCCGCCCATATCCATGTCAAGTGTTTTTCAGAGTTGGCGCCGTCTGAGCCGCTCGTGACCGCATGTTTTCATGATCCAACTCTTTCATGTCTCGAAAATATACCCGCCGAACACTGCAGCTCTCAAGGATATCAATCTGCAGATAGCGAAAGGGGAGTTGGTTTTTTTGGCCGGGCCGAGCGGCGCGGGAAAGACGACCTTGCTGAAGCTACTCTTCCGGGAAGAAGAACCTTCCCGAGGCCAAATAATCATCCACGGTAAAGATGTGACCAAGCTTAACAGTCGAGGTGTTGCGCGGCTGCGGCAGCAGATAGGTCTCGTGTTTCAAGAATTCAAGTTCCTGCCGCACATGACCGCGCTTGACAATGTTGCCTTGGCGGCCCTCGTGACGGGTGTGCCGCGGCAAGAAAGTTACACCAAAGCGTATCAACTGTTGCGTGAGCTTGGGTTGCGGGAAAAGTATGATGCCAAGCCGCCAGCGCTTTCGGGAGGCGAACAACAGCGCGTCGCCATCGCGCGCGCGTTGATGAACGATCCGATGGTTGTGCTGGCCGACGAGCCCACGGGAAATCTAGATGCGAACTTGGCAGACGAGACAATGCGTCTCTTTCGCGAGATCCGGCAAAGGGGAACCACCATCATCATCGCAAGCCACGACCTTGATCTCAGCCAACGATACGGGACACGAGTCATTTCTCTTCAAGAAGGTTACTTGGTGGACGATTTGAGCCCACTCAAAGAAGGTCGCGCCGGGTGAAGGGATCACAGTGGGGTCTCGTTGGCCGACGCGTGTGCAGCAGTCTCTGGGCTCGGCTTTGGACGCATGTGCTAACCGCGGGAACGATGGCGGTCGCGCTGTTTGTATTCGGTGCGTTGATGCTAGCGCAGGAAAATCTCCAAAACCTGCTCACAGAATGGGGTGATCAGATTCAGATCAACGCCTACCTGGACAAAGGTTTGGGTACTGGGGAGGTGTCGCTACTGCGTGATAAGATCCAGAGTTTCCCTGAAGTGGAGCGGGTGCGACATATTTCCCGAGAGCAAGCTTGGAAAGATTTTCGGGGCGCCCTGGGTGCGCACTCTAACGTATTGGAAGGTCTTCCAGAAGATGTCTTGCCCGCTTCGTTCGAGGTCTTCGTCAAGCCCGCCTATCGGGATGGTCCGATTGTCGAAGCTCTTGCCAACCGGCTCCGAAAAGAAAAGGGACTTACCACCGTTGAGTACCCGCAAGAATGGGTCGACAGGCTAAGTCTCGTGGTCCTCGCCCTGCACTGGGCAAAGTGGGTCCTCGGTGGAATTCTTTTTATCGCTGTCTTTTTCATCGTCCGGAGCACGGTAGCGCTAGCCATTTTAGCGCAGAAAGATGAAATCGAGGTGATGCAATTGGTCGGCGCAACCGAAGAGCTCATTCAGGCCCCATTCGTGGTCGAAGGTCTGATCCAAGGATTCATCGGGGCGGGGTTATCCGTCCTGGGGTTATGGTTTTTGGTGCTATTTCTTCGTGATCAGACACTGACTCCAATCGCTCTTTTTGGAAGTTTGGGCCAGCTGCAATTTATCGATTGGAGAGGCATCGCTCTGATCCTCGCTATCGGATCGCTGTTAGGGGCATCCGGCAGTGTATTCTCCCTGCGGAGGTTCATGAAGAGATGGAAAGGATGACTCGACAATCCTCTCTTTATTTATTGGTGTTTCTTTTTTTCTACGGATTGCAGCTTGATGCCGCCAGCGTCAATAAGGACCTCGAAGGAATCAAACGAAAAATAGAAAGCGAACGACAGGGAATCAACCAGGTACGGAAAAGAGAGGGTTCGGTTCTCCAAGCTCTTGGCAAGATCGAACGAGATTTGGAAAAGAAAACCAAGGAGCTGAATACGGCGAACTCTAAGCTTGCTGCGATCCTCGGTGCAATGCAGCAGAAAGAGACCGAAGCGCAACGACTTAGAATATCCCTGGATCAGAGACGTGAGCTTCTGATGAAACGGGCGGTTGCGCTTTATCGCTGGCACCGTGGTGGCGGTCCCTTTGTTCTTCTTAGCGGTGAAG
>JAHKKJ010000563.1 GCA_020027655.1 Deltaproteobacteria bacterium
ACACGCACGATGCGCCGGACTAGCTCGGTGGTTTTGCCGGTGCCGGCGGCGGCTTCGACGATGAGGGTATCGTCGAGTGCCGAGGCGATCTGGTCGCGATCGGTTTGATCGGCAAGTGCCGGCGTCATGGTCGGTTCCTCAACTCCAACAGATCCGCGATCTGCTCGCGTGATTTGCGGCGGGCACGGCGCTCTTGGTTTGGACCGCACACCGACAAGAAGTCGCAGAACGTGCAGGCCTTCTCGGCCGGCGCGGGCGGCAGCATGCCGAGCTCTACTGCCCGATCGATAATCTCCAACGTCTCGATGCCCATGCTGCGGCTCCGCTCGTCGATGAGAACGTTATGTTCGCTGAAGCCGCCCGCAGTCGTGCAATATGAAAAGCGGGCGGTTTCCACTGTGCATCCAGTTGCCGCCTCGACTACGAGGCTATAGATCACCGGTTGCAGTTGTTGGCCATGGCCGATGATCGAGCCGCGCTCCGAGCGATTTCTCGAAGTCTTGTGGTCGGTGACTCTGAGAATTTTCGTGCCGGGCTTGCGCTCCACCAAGTCGATGGAACCGCGCAGAATGAAGCGGCCATCGATGGTGACCGGCTCGCGCCGGCTGTTGGGGTCGCGCCCCGGTAGGCCAGGCAGCCCGAAGGCAAACTCGAATAACCACGGCTCCCATCCCGTGCTCTGAGCGAGGTCCCGCGCCCAGATGTGCAAATCGGTACGGATGCTCGCTATTTCGTCCTGCCACACCCGCTCCACCGCCGGGGCGAGCAACTCTGCGTAGTTTGCGGCGATGCGCGTCAGGGTGGCGTCGAGGAGCTCGAGCACACGATCCATCGGCGTCGTCGCCATCGCCATTTGCCGCTGCTGCAACGCGCGAAAGAATTCAGCGAGCACTTCATGAAACAAGCTCCCTTTCGTCAGGGGATCCATGCGCTCAAGCGGCTCGGGTTCTTCCAGCGGTTCCAGGTGATAGAGCGCCGATAGGAGGAATCGATAGGGACAGTACGCGTAGTTCTGCAGCGCCGATACGGAGTACGGGCGCGCGCCCAGCCGCTGCGACTGAAGAAAGGGTCGCGTAGCGTCCGTGACCCGCACGAGCCCGTCATAGGGCGACCAAGGCGTCCTCGCGCGCGCCCAGCGCTCGCTGGCCGAGCGCCGCACGTATTCGTTCAGACGGAGCATGTAATGGGCGTGGCCTTTCACGTCCCCTTCGCTGTGCATCAAGATGCGCAGCACCGAGAGGTCGTGCTCGAAGTCGTCGATGGCGTCTTCAGGCCGGTGAGGCGCCGGCCATCCCAGGCTCGCATTGGCTTCTTCAGAAGCTTCGAGCTCGAGCTGTTGATGGTCGGGGATGCGGCCGGTTACGGCGCGCATGACTTCGAGCGCATAGAACGACGGGACCCGCGCGCGGGCCTCCGTCGTCTCGATCCGCGGGAACGAGACATACAACCGCTCGGTTGCTACCCCGGCCGCGAGACGCAGCAGCAGCCGTTCATGCTCGGCCCGATCTTCTTGCAGGGTCAGCTCGCCGCCAATTTGACGCCGGAGATCGTCCAACAGGAGTGGATCCTCTCGCAGCTTTTGCGGAAACAGTCGCTCGGCCAGGCCCGGAACGAATCCGACGCGGAACGCGCGGCCGCGGACTTGATCGGGGCTGCAGATGAACACCCGGCCGTACCGATGCGGGGGCGGCTCGACTTCCAGCGCTGCCAGGCGATCCGCGAGCACGTCGCGCACTTCGGCCAGGTTCACCGGTCCAACCGCGGCCATGGGACGCAGATCGGCAAGAACGCGCAGCACGAACTCGGGGCGCCGGAGCACCTGCGGCGCAAATTCTTCGAGGCGCTCAATCCAATCGCCCCACGTGGCCTGCTTGGGCCAGGCAGACATCGCCTCGATGAGCGGCAGCG
Organism: Deltaproteobacteria bacterium; assembly: GCA_020027655.1. GTDB lineage: Bacteria > Desulfobacterota > Binatia > UBA9968 > UBA9968 > DAIRFP01. The sequence continues at coordinate 1,909 of JAHKKJ010000563.1, forward strand.
CGAAACCTCGGAGGTTCGCAAGATTCTGCCGCTCGCGCTCGAGGCGAGGAATGCGCGGCGAGTCTGGCTGCTCGGAAGTCAGCTCACGAATCTTTAGGTCGTATTCGGCCGCCAGCCCGTTTAGCCGCCGCGCCCAGCGCTCGCTGCCGCCAATGACAGCGGATTCGACGAGCAAGCTTTCCCACTTCCACGGGGCTTTGAGGCTGCCGGCCACAACAGCCTGATCCCCATTGATGTTGGTGGCGGATCGCTGGTCGTCGTCGCCACTGCTATCGCGATCATCAGGTTCTTCGGGCGCCCGCTCGGAGAGAATGCCGAAGACGTCGTCTCGTGACGCCACCCACGTCGAATGGCCCGCTCCCACCCGAGCCTTGCCGGAATCGTCCAGCGACGGCACCTGGGCGAGCGAAAGATATTCGGCAAAGCGCTTGGCGGAAAAATTGTCCGTCGCGCAACTCAGGATGGCGAGAAAGGCGCGGCCTGCAGGATCGGGACGGCGTGTGCCGCGCTCGAAGTACGCGGGAATCCCGGCCCGGGCGAGCCCATGCTCCAGCAGGCTAATAAATTGCTGGGTCGAGCGGATGACGATCGCCATCTCGTCGAAGCGGACGCCGCGCTCGGCTTCTCTCAAGATGCGGCGCGCGATCTCGACGCATTCGCGGCCTTCGCCGGGCGCCGAAAACCACACCAGCTCACCCGTGCGCGTTCTCTCGGGCGGCGGCTCTTTAGAAAACAGATAACGCGAAAGCTGGGTCAGATCGGTCCGCTCGGCTTCCTCTATGCTCTGGAGTTGCACGCCGCGCTTCTCGAACTGGCTCAGCGCAGATGCATCCCCTGCCGGCACGGTAATCAGCACGCGTGGCGACTGCTGGACCAACGCCCAGAGAAACTGCGCTTCGATTTCGGAATCGAAAGGGACATCGAGCAGCAGCAGCGGCATCGGTGGCCAGCCAGTCACCGGTGAGCCCAGTGCCTTAGTTGCGGTTTCGAACAATGAGGCTCGATCGCTGGCGCCGGCCTCGTTCAGGAGGATGTCAACGCGATCCAGCAAGGCGGCAAGGTCAGTTCCGCTACGCGGCAGTCGGGCCAAATCACCGCTGGCCACAGCAGCAAGCCTCAAGTCCAGCAACGTACGAGCCAGCGCTTTCGGAAACCCGGGTGTCTGGGACACAGGCGAGAAATATTCTAGCGCGTCGTCGCTGCGGGCCTCGAACGCCGCGCGCGTCGCAACCGCCTCATGTCCTAGCGTGGTCGTCGGAGCGCGTTCGCGAGCAGCCAGTTCCATGACGGCCAGCCGGGCCGCGAGCTGGGTGAAAGAGAGTCGATGCAGTCCAAACGTCGCGCCTCTTTCCAACGAAATCGCGCGAGCGAGATCATCGACCGAACCGCGTGACCCTCCGAGGAGAAGCACTTCCGAGCCGGGTTCAAACTGGTCGAGAAAGCGCCGCGCCTCGCGCAGGCGAACCGCCGCCGACCCCGACTGGACAGCCGTGACAACAGCATCTTTCATCGTACGTCGCATGGAGTCCGATTCAGTCATTCGCAGAGCGCCCGCTCATTTAACAGATCCGAAGCTTCCGACGGAAAAGAAAACGACTGGAGACTGGGCCTTTCATACTCTCAATATCGGACTCCAATGCCGGGGAAATCGGAACCGGTGGTGCCTCGCCACTCAAAAATGATAATCTAACACACTCCGATTGGCTGATCATCCATGAAGGGGATTGCATTAGGGCAGGAGATCTTTCATCGTGCTAGCTGTTTCCTCCCGCGCGACGCCAATTCGTCGACAGACTGGCGGAGCTGCTCACCTTGCTATTTCGTATCTAGGAGTCCCGAAACATGCGG
>JAHKKJ010000564.1 GCA_020027655.1 Deltaproteobacteria bacterium
GGCTTTCGCTCAGGACAGGCTCCCCACCAGATCCCAAACATCGAATGCTGGAGGGCGATAAATGCACTACTCCAACATTCCACCATTCCAGTACTTCAGTCTCTGCTACGTTGGAGCGAGGCGGTCGAGCGCAACGAAGCAGATGGGCTTTTTTCGCCAGCCTGATAGTGTTATAGGGACGCTATGGAAAGACAATACACGCGCGAAAAGTTGCTCACAACACCGGCTGAGTTACAGAAAAAACTCGCTTCACCTGCTCTTTGCCTCGTCGATGTTCGACCGGCGGAGCAGTTTGCTCAAGGTCACATCCCAGGCGCGGTTCATTTTGATCTTTTTGGTCTCAGCCTGGTCGACACCAGTGAAGCGCCGCTCAAGGCATTCATGCACATGATCCATCACGTGCTTGAACTCCGCGGCGTGAGCGAAGCCAAAGAAGTTGTCTTTTACGAAGCCAATTCCGGCATGCGCGCCGCGCGGGGACTGTGGTTCTTGGAATATTTCGGCCACCCCAACGCTCGCATGCTTGATGGCGGCATTGATGCCTGGAAAGCAGCGGGCGGATCGATCACGACGGAATCAGTTGTTCCGAAGGCGACAACTTTCAAAACCACCGAGCGCCGCGAAGTTTTGGCCACGGTGGACGACGTTCTTCAGTCACTCAACAAAAAAGAGTTCTCCATACTCGACACCCGCAGCGCAGGCGAGTATCTCGGCACGCATGTGCGCGCCGCCCGAGGCGGAGCGATTCCCGGAGCCATTCATATCGAGTGGACAGACAATCTTGACGCCAGGGGCAAGTTCAAATCCGAAGCTGAGCTGAAAACCATGTATCAAAACGTCGGCATCACCCCAGACAAAGAAGTGATCTCCTACTGCCAGGGCGGTTACCGCTCCGCTCATAGCTATGTCGCTCTGCGGCTGCTCGGCTTTCCCAAAGTCCGCAATTACATCGGTTCCTGGAAGGAATGGGGCGACCGCGCCGACCTGCCCATCGAGACGCCTACGGCAAAATAATGAGTTTGACATTCCGAGCCTATGCTCTGCTGCTTTTGCTCCTGGTCTCGTTTTTGGTGCAAGCTAATCCAGTGACGGGAGCTGAAGCGAGAAAAGTCACGCTGTCCTATTCTGCGGTGAGCATGACCTGGTTTCCGGTGAAGGTGGCTGTGGAGAAGGGTTTTTTCCGGAATGAAGGCTTGGAGCCGCAACTGATTCAAATGAACGGAAATGTCGCGACAGTGGCACTGGCCAACGGCCACATCGATTTTTCCTTGAATATTTCTCCGGTGCTCAACGGCGCCATGCAAGGTTTAGGTCTCAAGCTGGTTACGGCGCTCAATACACGCCCGCTGTTTTCTCTGGTCGTGCGACCGGAGGTTCAATCACCTGCCGATCTAAAGAGTAAAGTCTTCGCAGTCAGCTCCTTCGGCAACACCCAAGCGATTCTCACGGAAAAGCATCTGCAACACCTGGGCTTGAAGAAGGGCGAGTACCAGTTGCTGGCGATGGGCGCGACCCCGGCTCGGATCGCGGCTATGGAGAAAAATATCGTCCAGGGCAGCTTGATGCCCCTGCCTTCGAACGTTCAGATGGAGAATCGGGGCTATCGCATCCTTGGCAACACCGCGGAAATCATCACTCACCCCATCGCTGGTCTCGGCGTCCACGAAGATAAAATAAAGAAGGACCCTGATCTCATCAAAAGAACGATTCGCGCATCGCTACGCAGCCTGCAACTCCTGCAGACGAATCCGAAAGAGACGCTCAAGATTTTGATGGACTGGGGCCGCACGTCAGAAAAGGATGCCCTGCGTTCGTTGGAGCTTGCCAAGCCCGGCTTCAGCAAAAATGGTTTTCTCACCGACGACGACCTCAGTATCGAGTGGAGTTTTATCCAACAACAAACCAAGAAAACCAACGTGCCGGTTTCGATCGCTCATGATATGACCTTGCTCAAAGAGGTGCAGCGAGAGCTTGGCATGTAGCATCGCCCGCAAATCAAAATTGCTTAAGAAAAAAGGAGTAAATCTATGCTTCGGACCCTCGACCTTCTCGCCAGTGATCCGTCCCATCTGCCCTTCCTCTTTGTGTTCAAGGAGTCCGGTGTGATGGAAAAATATGGCTTCGAAATCGATCTCCACATCGTCGGCGGGGCCAAAGCGCCGACCATGGCACACCGAGCGAAGCTTGCATTGGCGGGAGAAATCGATTTTCTCAGTGGACTGCATCACGAGACTTATCGCGAGCGCGCCAAAGGTGAAAAACGGCTCACTTATCTCGCGCAAGCCCAGAACAACTGGGACGACCGGCTCGTCGCCCTGCCCAAGATCGAACGCATTCACGATTTGAAAGGTCAAAAGATCGTCTGTCATTCCACAGCGCCTTGTGTCGCCGGCAACCTCCGCGCTGTGTTGGAAAGCTGCGGGCTCAAGCCGGACGAGATTCATATCGAAGCCGTAAAAGACTCCTCGGGTAAGTTTCTGCAATTTGTCGATCGCTTGACCTCCGGCGAGGCCGCTGCGGCATTGGTGGACATGCCGTTCGATCTCTACGGCATTAAAAAAGGATTGAAGATCATCGACCTTCCCGATCGGCCGGTGATCCACAATACGACTTTGTTGGCAACGACGGATTACATCAAACAAAACGAGGAGACGGTCTATGCCTTTATCAAGGGCTTCATCGAAGCCCTCCATTTCTTCAAGACCCAGCCGGACAAAGTTATCCCCATCCTGAAGAACAACCTGGCCAAACGCTACGGGCTCGAAGAGGACGAGTATTATGTCCACCTCCAGCGCGAGTGGGCGCGGCTGTTGTCAAAGAAGCCTTATCCCCTGGCCAGCGCCATTCAAAACGTCTATGACCTCGATGTCGGCAAAGATCCTGCGATGAGAAACATCGGGCCGATGGAGCCATGGGATCTGCATTATCTTCGCGCCATCGACGACAGTGGGTTCATCGACAAGCTCTATGCTTCGTGATCCGGAATAATCTTGGCCGTTCTCCGTCTTCAGGTCTCTACGGCCGATGAAGAACGAAAAACAGCCGTTCGTGAAGCTCTTTTCTATTACGCAATTGGGGAGGAATGATCGCTGGATGCGTTGGCTCCGAATCGAACCCATAGGAAACAACACGAGCGCCGGGCTTGAGTTGATGCATCAGAGCAGGCCTCAAAGCCAGATTCCCATCACCGGAAAGATAGAGAGTCACAACCGACGTGGGCGCAAGGTTGGCGGTCATAAAATCTTGCTGGTGAATCTCCACCAGCTTTTCCACTCCCTGCTTGCGCACGTTTTCGCGCGCCAATTTAACCAACCCCGGATCAATTTCGAAGCCAACGGCTTTTACGCCAAACTGCTTTGCCGCGGCGATGACCACCCGACCGTCTCCGGACCCGAGATCGTAGACGACATCTCCCTTCCTAACCCCCGCAAGCGCCAGTAGACGCTCTACGACTTCCTGGGGCGTCGGATCAAAGGGCGCCAGCTGATCGGCGGACCTTCCAGGAATTGACTGCTGGACGGGGTTGAAAATCGGCGGATCCCCATAGCCGATCCCGGGCGCGACCCCGCTGATGATAGTCACATCGATCAAGTCGGGAACATCAACGATCGAAATCCCTCCTAGACGGGGAAAAACGGCCGGAACGAACGGGCGGGGAAAATGATGAAAAACCGGCGCCACAGGAGCATGAAACACGCGCACGGGAGCTATGCGAACGGAGATTCCGGTGGAGGGGGCGAAATGCTGAAACGTTAGCGGAGTTTGCCGGCTGGTAATCTGCGCCGAACCCCGCCCTTGAAAACCTTGAAGGTTATTGACGCCAGGAGAAACGCGACCTACTGCTCCGGCGCTCTGCCTGGAACCCATTCCACCGCGAGACATCCGCCCTTGAGCTTCGTGGGCTCCAAAGATCAAGGCGATTAAAACGACTGCTAAGGCTAATGTCATCAGCGTCCACCCGAGATCGATCATAGGAGGGACGTAACACGAAAGTCAACTCCCCGCTCCAAGCCCGATATCACGCACCACGGGCGCCCGCCACGCGACCAGAATCGCCAGTAGAATAACCACTAATCCCATGTAACTTACGGTCGCCGGCGCGCCGATCAGGTGAGCGCTGACTCCCGCCATAAGCGCACCCACGGGCATCAAACCTCGGTCCAAGGCATAGATGCTCATCACGCGCCCGCGCAAATGATCTGTCGGCCGCTACGCCTGCAATGGGACTGGCGATGAGGAATGGGACCGCCCGCGGGCCGTTTTCGGGCTAGTTCGCTTTAGTGACGAAGGTCATATCATCCCGGCGAACAAAGCCGGTCGGATTGTTGCGCTTCGACCTCACTTCCAGCCAATCGCCAAGGGATCTGACTACATTGACCCGGGTTCCTTTGGTTATCTGAGACAAAACCCGTGAAGATGCGGAGGGCTCTTCGTAAACCGAAGTTGGGCGGATGGTTTGGTAAACTCCCAGCTCAGCCGCGCTGCGCGCCCCCCCGGACCGACTCGCGGGCGGACTCGGCTCCGCCGGCCGCGACGCAGTCTTTGTTGCCGGCGCCGTCTTGTTCGCAGCTAGTCGCTCCGCCTCCTTCGCCGTGCGATTCAATTTCTGTTGGGTCGATGCCAGATTCTTTTGACTCTCTTCGAGCTTGTTTTTGAGCTGGACAAGCTGAGTCGAATTCTGGGCAAGCTCCTTCCGGGTTTGAGCCAGTTCAGCTTCCAAGGTCTGAATTTTTTGGTCCTTGTCCCTGAGCTGCGCCAGCTTCTCTTCGAGCAACGATTGTGATTCACTGCGCTGCCGCTGCCCACCGATCAAAAAGACGCCGATACCGAAAACAAGCAGGCCCGCAACCAAGATCGCTTTCGACCCGATCGAGGTCTTATGTTTCTTGGACCCTAGACGAGCCTCCACAGTATCGGCTTCTCGCGTCGGCCATTGTGGATCGGCGGTTGAACTCAGATCGGCCTTGCAGTACGGACACTTCAGGGCGTCCTCGGCAATGCTATTGGCGCAGTGGGGACAGAGCTTGGTACGAATGCCTCCCCTAGTCACCAAAGATCTACCGTCCTTTGCGCAAAAACTCACCTTGTCGTCGTATTCCGTGGAGCATTGCGGGCACCGCTTCATGGGAATTATTCTGAATATAATACGCTTGCGCGTCAAGAGGAATCATCGGAGGTCAGGTAGATTATAAAATGAAAGCGTCTTCAGGTCATTCGCAACTTGCCCTGGCAGGACCCTTAAGCTATAGAAACCTGGGAGGAAACAAACATCATGGCTCTCGTTATAAGCGAAGCGCAAACCAGAAAACTCATCGACATGCAGACAGCGTTAAAGCTCGTCGACGCAATGTTTCGCGCCCGCGCCGGTGGAAAAGTACGCAGCGTGCCGCGGCGCCGGCTCAAAGGGAGCGAAAAGCAGCTCAACATGATGGCAGCCTGGCAGGAAACTTCGGACCTCATCTGTCTCCGCGCTTACGCCGGCGCGTCCAACACGATTACGCTCTACAACGGACGCACCGGTCAAATTCAAGCGATCATCGATATGGGCTATCTTAGCAGCCTTCGAACGGGCGCCGCCACGGGCGTGGCCGCCAAGTATCTCGCCCCGTCGAACACAAGAACGCTGGGAGTGATCGGGCCCGGCTGGCAGGCAACTTTTCAAGTCGAGGCGGTTGCGAACTCTTGTCCCATTAAGGAGGTTGTGGTCTATGGCCGAAATCCGAAGAGACGAAAAGAATTCATCCGACAGATGAGCAAAGTCGTCAAAGCCGACTGGAAGGAAGCGGACACAGTCGACGAAGCGGAGACGGCGTCGGACATTTTAGTAGTCTCGACGGACTCTTCGATGCCCGTGGCCACCGGCGCGAGTCTAAAAGAAGAAAGCTTGGTCGCGTCTATTGGCGCCAACGCAACGGTGAAGCATGAGGTTTCGAACAATCTCATTCGCCGCATGGATTTGATCGTGACCGATGACCTTGCCGCCGCGAAAGCCGACAGCGGCGATCTCGTCGAGGCTTGCCAAACCCGCATCGCCCGCTGGGAAGACATCGTTCCCCTGGAGAAGATCGTCGCCGAGGGCGTGCCTCAACCGCGGCCGAAAAGAATATTTTTCCAATCCAACGGCATTGCCGACGAAGACCTCGCTGTCGGCCGCTATGTATTGGAACAAGCGAAAAAGAAAAAACTCAAAATGAAACGCATCACTGAGATCTAACCAAAGATATTTGAAATTTTCGGTTGAATTCTGGAGTACGGAATCGGAAAAAAGATCACTCCCGCAAAGACACAAAGTCCGCCAAGTATAAACAAAATTGCAAATTCGAAACTCGAAATCCGAAATTCGAAACAATTTCAAATGATCAAAAATCAGAAAGTTCCAAACCAGCCCGTTTCAGATTTCGTAATTGGGATTTAAGTCTTTGGGTTTGTTTCGGATTTCGATATTCGGATTTCGGATTTTGCCAGTTGTTGGCGCGATAAACTTTATTGAACTGGTTCGGTTGAAAATTTTTGACGTAAGCGCCTAAAGGGACGGTAAATGCCGATTTTCGACGGTGAACTCGGACTTCAATTCGTTACCCACCTGGCCAATCACTACACGGTCCCCGATCTCGTTCGTCTAGCCCGATTGGCTGCAGACAAGGGCTTCAAGCAAATCTGGGTCAACGACAACATCCGT